>JAJDWM010000595.1 GCA_022825595.1 Bryobacterales bacterium
GGCTCCGATGTGCATGGGCATCCGGCAACAGTCCGCGGTGCACCGAAGCGTGGGCAGTTGTGCCTCATAGGGCTAAGTCCATGAGTGGCCAGCGCCGTTGTGCATCGTCGGTGAGAGACAATGTCAATTGTCAATCACCAATCCCAAGAAGTGAGAAGCGAGGTCTGCCGCCGCTAGAGTTGTGCGTCCCACTAGGGGCAACGGCCCTGCATGTGGGTCCAAGGCAACAACCGATCAGCTGGCGCAGGCGCTCTAGGGAATCTCGCGTCCGTTCTGCGTGGTCGTTGCCGCGAGAACCTGTGACCGAACTTGGCCCGAAGATGAAGGGAAGGTAGGAGGCCGCCGAACATGCCACCAGTGCACTACGACGACTCCTACTTTCCACCTGAGGACCATCTGGACTGGCGCGGTCTAGTGCCCTTCGTGGGGCAGGCCGCCGCCGCGGTGGCGCGCTTTGACGGCATGCTTGCGGCCGTGCCCAATGCCGATGTCTTGGTGGCCCCCCTCACGATGGACGAAGCGGTTCTGTCATCTCGCATCGAGGGCACTCAGGCGTCGGTGAGTGACGTCCTCAAGATCGAGGCCGGAGCGCATGCTGCGGCGGACGGCCTCCGCAATGATGCTCACGAGATCAGGAACTATCTGCTCGCAATGAAGCAGGCCGAGAGAATGCTCGCGCGGCTCCCGCTGTCGAGCCGGGTCGTCTGCGCGGCGCACAAGACCTTGCTCTCGGGCGTGCGAGGACACGGCAAAGCGCCCGGGGAATTCCGCCGTCTGCCAAATTGGATCGGCAGTCCTGGATGCACGATTGACGAAGCTACCTACGTTCCCATCGATGCGCAGAAACTGCCTCACGCGGTCAGCCGATGGGAGCGCTACATTCATCAAGACGCTCCCGACACGCTAGTGCAGACAGCGGTCCTGCACGCAGAGTTTGAGGCGCTGCACCCTTTCTTAGACGGGAACGGCCGGCTCGGGCGCATGCTCGTACCCCTCTTCCTGTGGGAGCGCAAACTGGTCCAGAGACCCGTCTTCTACATCAGTGCGTACTTGGAAGCCAATCGCGAAGCCTACTACGGCCGCTTGCTCGCCGTCTCGCGCGACGGGGACTGGACGGGCTGGTGCCAGTTCTTTCTGGCCGCCGTACGAAGCCAAGCCGAGCGGAATCTGGCGAATACACACGGGATCTTGAAGCTCTACGAGGCGACAAAGCCGCGGGTCTCCAGGGCCACCCGCTCGCGGTACGCCATTCAAGCATTGGACGCCATCTTCAGGAGACCGATCTTCAGGGCCGCGGACTTCTTCGACGTGACCGGGATTCCCCAGCCCACAGCGCACCGAATCCTTCAGAGAATGCGGGAACACGACATCTTGCACGAGATCGAGCCGGCGAAGGGTAGACGATCCGCCATTCTGGCGTTCTGGGACTTGATCGAAGTCGTGGGGGACAACACTGCGTAGTTGGCCAATCGGCCCGGTCGAGGGCCCCAACCGGCATTGTCTCTGACCTCAGGCCGAGGGCCCGGCGCCCTTGCCCACCGCGTCAGCCGAAGTCCGTCCCCGAACACACCACAACCGGACCCTCGTCCCAAGCTCATTCCGCCCACACTCAGAACCCTGCGCATGCCCTCGCCCCCCCGATTCCAAGAACACCTGCCCTGTGCGGTTGCTTCGAATTGCTCGCGGGAGGCGGATGACGAACTGGTTCCGAGCAGATGAAGGCCAGTCCCGAGAGTCTGATTGTGGTCCTACGACGGACGGGTGGGTGGCACTGGCCCAAGTCCAGGCGAGGCTGGTGCCCGTGGTGCAAGTTGGGGGTATAGCCTAGCTGCGGCCCAGCACGAGTCGGCCCGCCGGCTGGCTTGCGCACACGCGGCACCCCGGAGATGCGCCCACGGCAGGAAGTCTCTGAGAAAATGGAGTGAGCCATGGGGATCTTCGACGACGAACCCTTCCACCGCATCGCGAAACTCCCGAAGTACGTCTTCGCGGAGATCAACAGCATGCGCGCCAAGGCCCGCCGGGCAGGGCTGGACGTGATCGACCTTGGCATGGGAAACCCCAACGGCGCAACGCCCCAGCCGGTGGTCGACAAGCTCACGGAGGCCGCCCAGGACAAGCGCAACCACCGCTACTCGCTGTCGAAGGGCATTCCTCGTCTGCGCGAGGAGATCTGCAAGCGGTACAAGGCCAAGTTCGGAGTGTCGCTCGACTACGAGACGGAGGCGATCGCCACGATGGGGTCGAAGGATGCCCTGGCGCACCTCACCTTCGCTGCCATCGGCCCCGGGGACGGCGTAGTGATGCCCGACCCCTCCTACCCGATCCACCAGTGGGGGGTGGTCATGGCCGAAGGGAGGCAGATCGCCATCCCCATGCCGTCGCCGGAGGAATTCCTCTCAAGGGTGCACGACGTGTTTGCTAAGCCCGGCCGGAAGCCGACCATGATCCTCACGTCGTTTCCGCACAACCCGACGACGCAGTGCGTCGACCGGTCGTTCTTCGAAGCCCTCGTGAGCCTTGCCCAAAAGCACGGCACGATGCTAGTGCACGACTTTGCGTACGCCGACATTGTCTTCGACGACTACCGCGCCCCATCGATGATGCAGGTGCCGGGCGCAAAGGAGGTCGGCGTGGAGATCTTCTCCATGTCCAAGGGGTACAGCATGCCAGGATGGCGGGTCGGGTTCTGCGTCGGCAACCCCAAGATGATCCATGCCTTGGCCCGCATCAAGAGCTACCTCGACTACGGGATGTTCCAGCCGATACAGATCGCTGCCATCATCGCGCTACGCCACTGCGAGGCGGCCACCGGCGAGAACGCCGCGATGTACCAACGGCGACGTGATGCCCTGATCGACGGCCTCGGGCAGGGAGGATGGAACATTCCGCCGCCCAAGGCAACCATGTTTGTCTGGGCCAAGATCCCGGAACGCTATTCGTGGTCGGGTTCACTCGAGTTCTCGAAGCTCCTGCTGCACCGGGCGCTGGTCGCCGTTTCGCCGGGAGTCGGCTTCGGGCCCGCCGGGGATGATAGCGTGCGGTTCGCGCTCGTCGAGAACGTTCAGCGCATTCGGCAGGCAACGCGCGGCATACGCAGGCTGTTCCGGGACTGAGGCTCTGGGCCGAACCCTATACTGAGGTCTGAAGGGTCGCCGTCGGCACCGCCCTGTCCCCCAAATCATGAACCTGTGCACCTACCTGCGCTGCGGACTCCTCTTGCTCGGAAGTGGAGCGGTCCTGTCTGCGCAATCCCTGAACCTCAACCGCGTGATCGATGGCATTGAGCGCCACTACAACAGACTGAGCTCCCTGCAGATGGGCTTCGAGCAGGCCGTCGAGTACGGCGGGCAGCGCCGAATGACCGAGTCGGGCACGCTATATCTGCAGCGCCCGGGGAAGATGCGCTGGGACTACGCGCGGCCGGAGGGCAAGATCGCCATCAGCGACGGCACGATATTCCGCATGTACAACCCCAACTCCAACCAAGTTCGACAGGTGGAACTGGAGGCCATGACCGACCTGCGGGCGCCGCTGTCGTTCCTCTTGGGCCGGATGCGGCTCAGGCGAATGTTCCGGAACCTGCGCGTGGAGGAAGCACAGGGGCAGCCGATGCTCATAGGCGACGGCCGCAGCGCCAGAGACGTCTATCGGCGCGTCGAGTTCGACTTTGACCCGGACGGCTTCGGGATCACCGGCATCCGCATCGTCGGGCGCGACGAGTCCGTGAACGTCTACGAGTTCTCCGGGGAGCGGCCCAACCCGAGTTTGGCCTCGGACCTCTTCGAGTTCGAGGCACCGCCCGGCGCCGAGGTGGTGCCCCTAACAGGCGCATTCAGCGACGTGCCGTTGGAGTAGACGCGGCACTCGCCGGACATGCCGTATTGCTCCACGCGCGCCGGCCAGTCCAGCAAGGCTTGACCAAGCACGCCCCTGGCCCGTTGGGCTGTTTCTCTGCGCGCCCGGGCCCGCCCCGATCAAAACTCGCCAGTCGGGGGCCTTTTTTCCAAGAGGCGATCTTGAGCCCCCAGCCTCGCCTTACGGATCTACCTTGGCGGACTCCAAGAATACGGGCAGGATCGGAACATCCTCCATCGGGCCCCTCCGGCTCGTCTGCACCCGGGAGATCCTGTCCACGACGTCCATCCCGTCCACCACTCGACCAAAGACGGTGTAGCCATACCCCTTTGCACCACGATTGAGGGCCGCATTCGGCTGTAAATTGACGAAGAACTGCGATGTCGCCGTGTTCCGGCCTTCCTGGCGGGCCATGGCGACCGTACCGCGGTCGTTCTGCAGTCCGTTCTTGGTTTCTATCCGCACAGGCTTGCGAGTGGGCTTCGGCACCAGTTCCGGTGTGAACCCCCCGCCCTGAACCACGAACCCCTCGATCACGCGGTGGAAGACCGTGTCGTCGTAGAATCCGGAACGCACGTACTCGAGGAAGTTGGCGACGGTCCGAGGAGCCAGTTCTGGAAAGACCTCTACCCGCACCTCGCCCATCGAGGTCGAGAGGGTCACCGTGGGATTGGCGGCGAGGCTGGGACAGGGCGCGGCAGCACTCAGGGCGACAGCCAGAACGACGAGCGGAAGGGCCATCCGGGTCCGCACGCAAACGAGCATAGCGGAAGCAGCCAGGAATTGGAGGGAGAGGTGGTACCGGGGGGCGGACTTGAACCGCCGACCTACGGGTTATGAGTCCGTCGCTCTGACCACCTGAGCTACCCCGGCCCCTCGAAACTATTTTAGCCGGTCGGGCCCCGGTTCGGAGCGTTGTGCCCCGAATGGCCTCACAGCGTTGGCCCGATCCGCCAAGTCATCATCTCGCGATGGCCTGCGACCTCGCTGCAGGTCCTGCGTCCGGAAGCCACATCCAAGAGGGTGTCGTACATGCGGGACCCCAGCTCCGCAAACGACTCCTGACCGTCGGCTACCGTGCCGGCGTTGATGTCCATGTCCTCGTCCATGTGCCGCGCGGTCACGGAGTTCGAGGCAACCTTGATGACGGGCGCCGTCGCGAAACCGAAGCAGCTGCCGCGGCCGGTGGTGAACAGGCAGATGTTGCACCCCCCGGCGACCATGCCGGTCACGGAAGCCGGGTCATAGCCGGGACTGTTCATGAACACGAAGCCGCCATCGGTGATCCGCTCCGCATAGTCGTACACCGCGCTGAGCGTGGAATGGCCACCCTTCGCGACGGCACCGAGCGACTTTTCGGCGATGTTCGTGATCCCGCCGGCCATGTTGCCCGGCGAGGGGTTGGCGTTAAAGGTGACGGAGTCATTGAACCTCCGCACGTAGTCGAAGTACCAGTCGAGCATCTCCAAGAGCTTGCGTCCGACCTCCGGGCTGGCAGACCTTCGGGTCAGCAGGTGCTCCGCGCCCCAAATCTCCGTGGTCTCGCCGAGGCATGCCGTCCCGCCCTGCTTGACGACCAGGTCCGCGCAGTAGCCCACTCCAGGGTTGGCTGTGATGCCCGAGAAGGCGTCCGAACCGCCGCACTCGAGAGAGATGGCGATCTTCGACACAGGGCAGGGCTGGCGCTGCAGGCGCCCCGCGCTGTCGATCAGCTCACGAACGGCCCGCACGCCGTCCTCGACTGCCCGTCGCGTGCCCCCGCTCTCCTGCAGCGTCAGGCCGCGCCGCTGCGGCATCCCTGGAAGGGTCACCTCAGGTCGAAGGTAGTACCCGATCTGGTTGACCTCGCAGCCAAGCCCGACCACAACCGCGGCAGCAATGTTGGGATGGTCGGCGAGACCGTCGAGTGTCCGCCGAAGAAGGTCCGTGTCGGCCCCCTCCGCCTGGCCGCAGCCGTCGGCGTGCGGCAGGGCCACGACGCCGTCGACGCCGGTGCCAGCGAAACTCTCGTCCCGGAACGCGGCCGCGATGCGCTCCGTCGCGTAGGCCGCGCAGTTGCTAGCTCCGACGATTGCGACAAAATTCCGCGTGCCGGCGCGGCCATCGGCGCGGGGATAGCCCATGAAGGTCGTTCGGCCCGGCTCAGGCAGGTCCCCGATGTCCACAGGGGAAGTCCCGAACTCGTACGAGCGCTCGTTGATGTCGAAGACGAGGTTATGGGTGTGGACCCACGTGCCGGCCGGAAGGTGCTCGGCGGCACGTCCAATCTCTTCGCCGTACTTGAAGACCATCGCCCCCTTGGCGATGGGCCGCAGCGTCAGCTTGTGCCCGGGCGAGATTGGCTGGAGGGTCCTGACCGCACCGCCCTCGAATGCAATCTCGGCGCCAGCCGGGATCTGCAGGCGCGCGACGGCCACGTTGTCCTTCGGATGGAGGTGGATCCACGGGTTGGCCGGAATCCTTTGGGGGTCAAGACTGACCAGTTGCGCAGCCATCACTCTCCGTCCGACGCGGCCAGCACTTCACCCGCCGCCAGCAGCCAAGCGGTCTCAGCGTCGCTGAACTCCCGCTCACGGCCTACTGCAACACCGAGCACACCGGCCAAGCGTCCGCCATTCATCATAGGCACGCACAACGAACCGCGCATGCCGGTTGCCTTCGCTCCCGGGCGAACAACACCGGCGGATTCCTCCTGAAGGTTGCACGTCTGCACGGGCTCTAGCCGCTCGGCGGCCACTCCCGCCATGCCCTTGCCGACGGGAATCCGAGCGATGACGGGAAGCAGCTTGGCCGGTATTTCGCCGAAGTGCGCTTCAAGGTGCAGAAGGCCATCGGCGCGCAGCTTGTGCACAGTTCCCGTGTCGGCATCCAGCTTGTCCAGAATGAGGCCGAGAGCGTCCCGGACGGGAAGCGCTCCCAATCCGCGCAGGGGGAATCGCGACGATTGGGGCGTCACGGAGTCTCGTGCTGCCAACCGGGCCCGTGAGCGACAAACCAGCGGTTGCGCAGGTCCTCCTTGTAGTTGTACATCAGTTCACGCCCTGTGCTGTGGTCGACGAGCCGCCCTCCGGCCGCGGTCAGCACTGCGTGGGCCGCAGCCGTGTCCCACTCCATGGTGGGCGCCAGCCGAGGATAGAGGTCCGCAGCTCCTTCGGCGACCATGCAGATCTTAATGGAGCTCCCGACCGCCAGAAAAGCGATTTCTTCGAACCGGGACCGCAAGCGCTCGACGTACTCCTCCGTGGCCGGAGAAGAATGCGAGCGGCTGCCGACAACCCGAAGCTTGCCGCGACTTGGGACGGGCTCGCACGCAATCGACTGCACTCCGTCCTCCGCGGACTCCTTGCAAGCGCCGCCCCCGGCGCGGCCCCAATAGGTGAGTTCCGGGGCAGGAGCGTGGACGACGCCCGCGGTCGGACACCCGCCTTCGATGAAGGCGATGTTCACAGTGAACTGGCCGTTGCGCTGCACAAACTCCTTCGTGCCGTCCAGCGGATCCACCAAGAAGTACCGCTCCCAGCGCCTACGAATCTGCCACGGGGCGAGATTGGACTCCTCTTCGGAAAGAACCGGCACGTCCGGAAATTCGGCTCGGAGGCCGTTGGTGATGATTCGATGCGCAGCTAGGTCGGCCGCGGTCAGCGGAGATGCGTCGTCCTTGCACCGGACGCTGAACGCCCCGGAATAGACCTCCATGATGGTGTCGCCAGCCTCGGCGGCGATCGCACGAACGGCGTCTAGATCGGTGGCACTCAGCATTGCGGGAATCGCCTGCGAAGCGAGATTGTAGTACGACGCCGCGGATAGCGCTTCCTACGGGGGGCGCTGGCCAGGCTGGGCGGTCGGCAGCGAAACCCGGCCGTTCGAGACTCACCCGGCGCCAGAGCGTCTATTCAGGGGCCGCTTCGGTAGAATCGGGCCGATCAAGACGGTCCCGGTGCCGAGCCGCACGCCAGACCACCCCCGTAGCATGTCCCCTCAGCACGCCCCCACCTGCCAGCCCCATTGCGACCTGCGCACGCTCTTGGTCATCTCGGCCATGGTTCTGGCGTGCTTTGCCCGGATGTTCGGACAACCCAATGATGCCCAGCCGGGAAGGCAACGGCCGGACGCGCCGGCGCAGCACGAAGTGGCGCGCAAGAACATCCCGGATCTTGGTGCCTCGGAACCGTTCATGGAGCCGAGGGATCCGGAGCCCGAACCTCCGCTCGACCCGCGCATCGTCGACGTAATTCGGATGACGGAGGACACGCGCTCGGACGACTTCCCGGACATTGTCACGAACCCGGCAGACCGGTCGGAAGCATGGCTTGCGTGGTCGAGCTATGACGGCTACCGCGACGAGATCCGCCTTGCCCGATACGACACCTCCAGCGATCGCTGGGCCACATGGACGCAAGTCCCGGGCGTGACTGGGGACCTGTGGAAGCCCCGTCTGGCATTCGACGGCGATGGGAGGCTGTGGGTCGTATGGTCTCAGCAGGTCGAAGGCAACTTCGACCTATTCGCCCGCTGGTACGACGGGAGGACGTTTGGCCCACTCGAGCGCCTGACCACTAGCAGCGGGTCGGACTTCGACCATGACGTGGCATTCCGGGACGGGCGCATCCACATTGCCTGGCAAGCCTTCCGCGGAGGTCAGTCGGACATCTACCACATAGTGTTCGGCCCCGAGGGATGGGGCGAGGAGACCAAGGTTAGCGCGAGCGGCCGGAATGACTGGGAACCGGCGGTCGCCGTGGATTCTGCGGGGGTCGCGCACGTCGCCTGGGACACCTACGACAAGGGCCGCTACGACGTGCGAATGCGCTCGGTCGCGGACGGCAAACTCGGATCCATCGTCGAAATCGCGGCCACGGAGCGGCTCGAGGCGCGGCCAGACCTAGCTGTCGACAGTGGGGACCGCATCTGGGTGAGCTACGAGGTCGGCCGTGTCAACTGGGCCAAGGACCAGGGCCGGCTCGACAAGGTCGGGACGGCTCCGGGTTACCCAATCTACGACCGGCGGTTCGTCGAAGTCGCGGCCTTCGTCGGTGGGCAGAAGCTGGGAATGGCTCCGCCGCTGTCGATGGAGCGGGGCGTCAAGGCATACGTTCCTGACGAGGGGGAGCTGCACCACTACGGAAGGCTGGCATTCGACGACCAAGGCCGCCTGCACCTGCTGGTTCGCAATCGGCAGGGCCGGCGCTTGGCGGACTACTGGCGGTTCTTTGTCACGACCCTCACCAGCGACGGGTGGAGCGAGCCGGCGATGGTTCCCTACAGCCGTGGCCGGGCCAGCATGTTCGCTTCCGCAGCGCCGGCGCAAGACGGCCTGTGGATCGCCTGGCCGAGGGACGGGCATCCCACTTTCTCGGTGATGGTCAACCTGCCGGAAGAGACGGTCATCGAAAACGTGTACGCAGGCCGGTACATTCCCGGCAGCGAACCCTCCGCGGCAGATCTTCAGGATCGGAGTCCGTTGCTGGAAGGGCGCCCTACGGCCCACCCCAACGAGGCACACGACGTTCAGAGGATCCGTGGCCACCGCGTCCGTGTCGGAGGGAAGCAGCTTCGAATCCTGCGCGGCGACACGCATCGGCACACGGAACTCTCGATGGACCTGCGTGGGTCCCCAGACGGCTCGATCTTGGACTTCTACCGCTACATGCTGGACGCCGCGGCAATGGACTGGGGGTTCATCTCGGACCATCAGTACGGCGCCGACCGGACGTACTGGTGGTGGCTGACGGAGAAAGCCGCCGATCTGTTCCACACAGAGGCCTACGCCTCGCTGTTCGGCTACGAGCGATCGGCGCGGTTCCCCAACGGGCACCGCAACATCTTCCACACCAAGCGAGGCGTCCAGAACGTCCCATTCTTCGTCAAGCCTGAGGAGTACATGCAGCGGCACAACGGCATCGGGCCGGTGATCGAGGGCGACACGAAGATGCTGTACGAGGAGATTCGGCGCACGGGCGGACTGGCCATCTCTCACACATCAGCGACGAACATGGGGACGGACTGGAGAGACTACGACCCCGAGCTGGAGCCGGTTGTCGAGATCTTCCAAGGGGACCGCTACAGCTACGAGTGTGTCGGTTGCCCCTTCACGGACCAAGGGGATGACTATCCCTCGGAGAGTTCCGCCATGCTCGAAGAGATCCACACCGAAGGCATGGTGGCCGCCGCTTGGGACAAGGGCCACCGTCTGGGTGTCATCGCGAGCTCCGACCACCTTTCGACCCACATGTCCTACGCAATGGTGTACGCAGAGGGGACTTCGCGCGAGGACGTGTTCGACGCCATCAAGCAGCGTCATACGTACGCCGCCACGGACAATATCATCGTGGACTTCCGCATCGGCGAGGCATTCATGGGCGACGAGATCCAAGTCACCAGAAGGATCCCGAAGATCCGCGCGGAGGTGCTGGGCACGGCGCAGATTCGGAAGATCACGCTGATCCGCAACAACGAGGTTATCTACACGGCCAGCCCCGACTCGCATGAAGCGCAGTTCGAGTTCACCGATCAAGAACCGCGACAAGGGCAGAACTTCTACTACGTGCGTGCGTTGCAGGACAACGACGAGATTGCGTGGTCCTCGCCGATCTGGGTAGTCCGGCAGTAGGGCCGGAGCCAAGCGGGTCACCAGACGCCATTCGCCGGACGACGGTCAAGTCCAAGCGGCCGAGTGAAGCCTTCCGCAAAGAGAGCCGAGCGGGGCAGTTTGCTCGATCGCCTGCAACTACGGTTTCGGGCCAAGCCAGACAACCGCCGCGACTGTGGCGGGGCCCTTTCGCCTCCGGCGAGGCCAAGGTTCGGCAAACGCGACGGCCTGCCAACTTCGATGCCCCACATCAGTGTTGGCCCGAGCGGCCACACTGGCCGAGCTCGGATGGCTCACTGGTCGCACGCGTCGGGCGCTTGCCCAACCAGCGTCGGCGTGGCACTCTCAAGATGGTCTGCAGGGTCGTCTCAATCCGATCCCGGACACTCACGCCAGGGCGCATCTCTATGCGGACAACATTGCCACCGATCTGGGCCGTCGGCAACCCGTGCACTTTCGGACGGAGACGTCCCTGCGGCTGACGAGTGCCTATGGGGCTGAGGTGTCGTTTCCGACCTTGGGTATCGTGGGCGAGTCGTCGCTGCTGGAATATCGCAGGCTCGAGACGTGACTGTGGCCGAGAGTGAGTGCAGGGCCCGACTCGCGCGGGCCATCGACGATCAGCCAGGCGAGACCGGTTCCCAGGGAAAGCGGCACGGCTCGTTGCCGGTTCGTGCACTGCAGGACCTGAAGGCCGTCGCCCTCCACAGGAAAGCAGAGAGAAACACATGAAGGCCCTGCCGGCCTGGGAAGTGCGAGAACTTCCGGGCGCCCCTCCATTCTCCGTGCGGAACCTGTTTCGGGTGATTGGGCCGGGCGCGATCCTGCTGGCGTCTTCCATCGGCGGTGGCGAGTGGCTCGTTGGCCCCGCAATCGCTGTGCAGTACGGTCGCAACCTGCTCTGGATCTCGACTCTTGCGATCATCTTGCAGCTGCTGTTCAACCTCGAAGCCATCCGCTACACAATGTGCACGGGCGAGCCCGTCGTGACCGGCTTCATGCGCCTTCGACCGGGCCCTCGGCTCTGGGCACCGCTATACGCCGTCCTCTGCGTAGCCCAGGTCGGCTGGCCCGCTCTTGCTGCGGGGACTGCCGTCACTGTCTTCGCCACGTTTGCCGGGCGCATGCCGGGGGCAGACGACAGCGGAGAAATGCTGATCGCGACCTACGGCGTCATTGCGCTCGCTCTGGTCGTCCTGCTGTTCGGAGAAACGGTCGAACGGACGCTGGAGCGCATCTCTTGGGCAATGGTCGCTCTAATTTTCGGATTCCTGGCATTCGTGAACATCGCGTTCGTGCCGCTAGAGGACTGGGCATCGACGCTGGGCGGCTTCTTCTCGGTCGGAGGCTTGCCGGAGGGCGTTGACTTGGCCCTGATAGGAGCACTGGCCGCCTCGGCTGGTGCGGGAGGGTTTGGAAACCTGGCGATTTCCAACTGGTTCCGGGACAAGGGTTTCGCCATGGCGGCGCACTCCGGGGCCATTGCGTCCGCGACGAGCGGGCTGGATGTTGAAGTGGCCGCGACCGGCAGCGTCTTCCGGCCTAGCGCCGCCAACCTTCGCAGATGGAAGAGGTGGTGGCAGTACGCCAAGGCGGACCAGGTGGGCTTGTGGGCGGCCGGGTGCTTTGTCGGGATGTTCCTGAACGTGAACCTGATGGCCAGCGTCGTACCGCATGGGACGGATCTGTCTCAGATTGGTGCCGGCGCGTACCAAGCCGAGTACCTAGCCCGAAACGTCTGGCAAGGGTTCTGGCTGCTCGCGCTGCTGAACGGCTTCTGGGTGCTGTTCTCCACGCACTTGGGGAACACGGAGATTCTTGTCCGAATGCTGACGGACATCGCATGGGCCGGAAGCCCTGCGATCCGCGGTCTGGCCAGGAATCACGCTCGGACCCTCTACTACGCCCTGTTTCTCGGCTGCACGGCGTGGTTCGGTGTAGTCGTGCATTGGGGGACAGCGATGGACTTGATGAAATGGCTCGGGAATACTGCCGGCTTAGTCTTGGCCATCTCGAGCATCCAACTCGTGGTGGTCAACACGCGGCTGCTGCCTAGAGAGCTGCGTCCCCCACTCTGGCGCAGGCTCGCGCTGGTCGCTTGCGCGGCTGCATACGGTGGGCTGCTGGTCGCCGTGGTGACGAGCCTGATTGGGTGAACAGCCGGATAGAGCCTCAGCTGGTTCGCTTCATTAGTGCCTACCGGATGCCGCGTGAGGACGCACGATCCGGCCAATCGGGAGGGGGCTCCGCGCCTCAACCGGCGGAAGGGCCCGAAGTTCACGGCTGATCGCCAAAGAGTCCCTCCTGTAAACGAGCGCCAGCCGCTCCGGCCTTGCGCTGTCGCCCACGCAGCAGCTCCCTGGCGTTCTCCAGAGCCGCCGGCGTGACCTCCGCGCCGGACAGCATCCGGGCAAGCTCATCGACTCGCTCCTTTCCGCCGAGCTCTAGTACAGTCGCGGTGGTCGAGTCTGCGGATGCCGTTTTCGCCACTCGATAGTGGGCGTCCGCGAAGCAGGCAACCTGCGGCAGGTGCGTGACGCACAGCACTTGGCCCCCCTCGGCCAGCCCCAGCAAGCGTCGGCCGATCGCCTCCGCCACCTGGCCCCCGACTCCCGAATCGACCTCATCAAAGACCAGCGCGCGTCGGTACTCCCCGTGCGCAGCATTCTGCTGCAAGGTGGTCTTGAGCGCCAGCGCAACCCGTGAGAGCTCGCCGCCGGAGGCTGCCTGAGCGAGCGGCCGCGGCGGCTGTCCGGGATTGGCCGAGAAGTGAAGCGAGACCGTGTCCCTGCCCTTTGGCCCCCAAGATCCCAGCTCGTCCAACCGGACGAGGAAGGTCGAATTCCGCAGGGCCAGGGCGGCAAGCTGGTCACCGGTCCGTCTGGCGAGCTGGTCCGCCGCCTTCCTGCGGCGGCGCGAGACGCTCTCCGAAAGGCTCCTGTACTCGGCGGAGGCCGCACCCAGCTGAGCCTCCACCCTAGCGATCGTCTCGCCGGCGGATTCCAGGCCTGCCAACTGTTCCTGGACCCGCACCTGAAACGCCAGCACGTCTTCCAAGCGGGGCCCGTACTTGCGCTTCAGCCGCTCCAGGTGGGCGAGGCGATCCTCGACTTCCTCGAGCCTCGCCGGGTCCGCGCGGAGCGACCCGAGGTAGCCGCGAAGATCGTACGCGGCGTCTTCGACCGCGCTCCGCGCGTCCTCCAAAGAGTCGACATGACCCGCCAGAGCCGGATCCGCCCCTGCCATCGCGGTCAGGGCATCCGTCGCCGACTTGAGGCGGGCGGCGGCTGAGCGGGCCGAGTCGTACAGCGCGTCGTACGCCTCATGGGCGTGGATGCGCAGCCTCTCGGCATTCGCGAGGCGATCCCTCTCCTGTTTGAGATCTGTGTCCTCCTCCGGCTCGATGGCTGCCGCCTCAAGTTCGCCGGCCTGATGGCGCAGGAGGTCCGCGCTGCGCAGGCGGTCTTCCTCTTCTGACTTGAGCTGGTCCAGCTGCTGGCTGCACTTCTGCCATCGGCGATAGAACTTGCCGAGGCGTGCGACTGCCTCGCCAAGGCCAGCGTAGGCGTCCAGCATGGCAAGCTGCTGGGCCGCCGAGCGCAGGTTCTGCTGCTCGTGCTGCCCGTGGATGTCCCCCAAGCGACTCGCAACGTCGCCAAGAAGCGCAAGGGTCGCGGGCGAGCCGTTGACGTACGCACGGCTCCTTCCGGTCGCCAGCACATGCCTCTCAATGACCAGCTCTTCCGGGTCAGGATCGATGCCAGCGCGATCCAGCCTCTCCAAGAACGACGCTCCTGGAGGAACGTCGAACGTCCCGCAAATCCGCGCCCGGCGGGCACCTCGACGGACAACATCCGCGCTGGCGCGGGCACCGAAGAGCAGGGACAGCGCACCGACCACGATCGACTTCCCGCTGCCAGTCTCTCCAGTGAGCAGATTGAGCCCCGGATGAAACGCTACGCGAACCCGCTCAACGACTGCATATTGCTCAAGCTGCAGGTCCAAGAGCATACCCAGCCACGGGCGGAGCTCACCGGGTGCGCGCGGAGAAGTCGGGGGCGCACATGCGCCGGTGGCGGCGCCGATCCCTAGGATACTCAGAGCCGGTCAAGCCGAGGCCCTCGAAACGTTGCACGGCACCCGTGCGTCTAAGCACCAAGTGGCTCGCGCACGAAAAACCTGCCAGGCGGCGAGAAAACGGCATCCGGACAACCGGCACACAACCTATTGGTGTCGGCATACCGCAATACGCAAGGTATAGTGTAACTGTTGCTGGAATCTCGCTCGCACAGGGCGGCCGTCCGCGAAGTTGCCAAGGTGCAGAATTGCAGTTCTTACCTCCACTAGCCCTGCTGTTGCAGGCCGTGCCAGAAGATGCAGCCGAGGGTGCCCCTTCGGCAGCGGAGGAAGTCGCAGCGGCGGTGGAACAGTCGACCCTGCTGGGCCTCTTGGGCGAAGTTGGCCCGGTCGGGCTGGTTGTCTTCGCGATCCTTGCGGTGATGTCCGTGGTTTCGTGGGCGCTGGCGATCTCCAAGCACAGGTTGCTGTCGGGCTCGGAGGCTTCGGACCGGTCCTTCCGCCAGATGTTCCGAAAGGCTCGCAGCCTCCCCGAGATCAACACGGCGTCGGCCCAATACCCGCGGGCACCGTTGCTGAAGGTGTTTCAGAATGGCTACAGGGAGGTGGCGCGGCAGGTGAACAGCGTCGGGAGCCTGCGCAGCCCAGCTGCGCTCGAGCGCACCCTGGCCCTGTCTGTAAGCCGTGAGACCAGGCGGCTGCAGTCCAATCTGCGCCTGCTGGCGACGACTGCTTCGTCGGCACCATTCATTGGGCTGTTCGGTACAGTCTGGGGTGTGCTCGAGGCCTTCCGGGGCCTCGGAACCAGTAGCGGGGCGACACTGAGGGCAGTGGCCCCGGGGATAGCCGAAGCGCTGCTCGCAACTGCGCTGGGGCTGTTCACGGCGATCCCGGCGCTGATGTTCTACAACGTGTATGCGGGGCGCGTGCGAGAGATCCGCAGGCGCATGCAGGACTTCGGCCTGGAGTTCCACAATCTGGCGGAACGGGACTACGGAGCGACAGATGGCGGCTCAGCTGAGCGATCCTGACCAATCGGACGATGCGATCGCAGAGATCAATGTCACGCCCTTCGTCGACGTCGTCCTAGTCCTGCTGATCATCTTCATGATCACGGCGGGCGTGGTCGAGTTCGGGCTTGAGATCGACGTCCCGCGAACACGCGAGGTTGTCACGACCGACAAGGACTTCGCCTACGTCAACATCACGTCCAAGGGCGAGCTGTTCTTCGGCAACGACCCGGTTAGCGTGTACGACATCGCCGAGCTCGCGAAAGCCAAGAACCCCGATCAACCGGGCATCTACCTTCGGGCGCACCGCACGACCCCTTGGGAGGTCGTGGCGCCCGTGATCGCCGAGTGCGGCGTGAACAGGGTCAACGTCAACGTCGTCACCAAGCCCCTGTCCAGGGACCCGCGTGGCCGGCGCTGAGGGCTGCGGAGGTCTAATGGCGACAGGGGAGCGCGAAAGCGGAACTGGGCAAGAGGAGCTTCGGGGACCGCTGCTCGTCTCTACCGGGTGCCACGGAGCGCTGCTGCTCGCGGGCCTCGTCTGGGGTCTGCTGAACCCTACGATCCAACTGGGCTCTCCCGACGCGGCGGGCGGGGGCGGGATCGTCGCGGTCGGCAGCGTTCCGATCAATGTCGCACCGGCCAGCCAGCCCAACCCGCTGGCCAGCCCCAGCCGCCACAACGTGCCAGCTCCGGATAGCTTTCGGTCCTCCACAGAGGTCGCCCAGCCCGAAGCTCCGGCACTGGAGGCGCAGCCGGAAGCCGCCCCAGTCCCGACGCGCCGGCCCGCCGAGAAGCAGCAGGAGCGGTCCGTCGGCCAACGCAGCGCCGGTCCGGCCATGGCCAACCAACTGAGGTCATCGCGCGGCGCAGCGCTGAGCAGCGGCCTATACCGAGCGACGCAGGGGGGCGCGATCGGCTTTGGGGGCGCCAAAGGGGGCCCCTTCGGGGCGCGCTTCGGCTGGTACGCCCAGATTCTCCAGCGGGCGATCGGCGAGCAGTGGCGCAGGACCCTCGGACAGGTGTCCGGAGGATCGTCGAGGCCCGTCGTCGTCACCTTCAGGATCCAGCGCAGCGGAGCGATTGACGGCGTCACCATCGCAGAGTCGAGCGCAAACCGCTCGCTGGACTATTCGGCGATCCGCGCCGTAAGCAACGCAAGCCCCGTCCGGCCCCTTCCTCCGGGTCTGGGACGCGGGGCGATCATGATCGAGATGCACTTCCGGCTTGAGTGACCGCGTCCCGGCACGCGGCATGACGAGGGACAGAACATGCGCAACCGACGACTCCTCGCTCCAGCGGCGCTAATGGCGCTCGCATCCGCACTTGGCGGCCAAACGCGGCCCGACGTGATCATCGAGCTGACAGAGCAGCAGCGCGACCCGCGCATCGCCCTGCCGGAGGTCCGGGGGCCGATCGACGCCGACAGGACGGTTGGCCGTTTCAACGATGAGGTCTGGAAGGCCCTTGAAGCCTCCGGGCGGCTGGACATCGTCCCGCGCAGCTTCTACCCGCGCAGTGCTCCGCGCAGCCCGGAGGACCTGATCATCGACCCCTCGGGCATGCCTGAGGATCCTGGCGCGAGGGGCCTGTGGATGCGCGGGTGGGCAGATGCCCCCGTAGTGGCCCACTACCTTGTCTATGGCCGCATCGAAGAGGCCGACGACCGGCTAGTCCTGCAGGGCTTTGTCGCGGACGTGACGCAGGAGACCGCCGAAGCCTCTTATGTTTTCGGCAAACGATACTACACGACGGAAACACGTACCGGCGCCCGCCAGATGGCGTTCGACTTCGCCCGGGACATCCTGATGAACCTAGGCTTGGGCCAAGGCCTCGCGGGAACCCGGATCTATTACGTGCATCGGGACGATGGCACGGACACGAAGGAAATCTGGGCGATGGACTATGACGGCAGCAACAAGGAGCGCATCACCAACTACCGCAACCTGTGCCTGACACCGGCCATCTCCCCGGACGGACGGCGCATTGCGTTCACCACCTACGCCGACGAGGGCCTGCCCAAGATCTTCGTGCACTCCCTTGAGACCGGCCGGCGCCTGCCCTTTTACAACCAAGACGCGTCAATGAACACCACGCCTAGCTTCGCCCCCGACAATTCGTCAATCTACTTCGCCTCCACAACCTCGGGCCAGAGCCAGATCTACCAAGCCGACATGAACGGCGGGAACCTTCGCCGCGTCTCGTACTCCCGCTCGATCGACGTCCACCCTACGATCAACCCGCAGACAGGCTCCCAGATCGCGTTCGTGTCGGGAGCTTCCGGAACGCCGCAGGTATACCTGATGGACACTGACGGCGCGAACCGCCGCGCGCTGATTCGCGGCGGGGGCGACGCCGTCCAGCCCTCGTGGGACCCAAGCGGTGAGCGGCTGGCGTTCACGTGGACGAGGGGCTACGAGATCGGCAACTACAACATCTTCCTGGTGGATGTCGCCAGTCGCCAGTACACCCAGCTAACGCACAGCGCCGGGCGCAACGAACATCCGTACTTCTCGCCGAGCGGCACGCACATCGCGTTCTCGTCGGACCGACTGGGCTCGGTCCAGATCTGGACGATGCGCGCGGACGGGACACAGCTGCGGCAACTGACGAGCAGCGGGACGAACGAGTCGCCGGTCTGGGCCACGCGGTGAACCGAACGAAACCAATGAGGACGAGGAATCGGGCCCTGCGGGCCACCGGAAGCATTGTGGGAAGCATTCCAATGCGGTATCCTATTGGGCGATACCGTAGGATTGCTGTCGCCGTCAGCAAGGCGACACAGTAGGGAGGGAGTTCAAATACCAATGCGATCAAGCCAGAGATTAGCCCTGCTTGCGGTCAGCGTCATGCTTGCGCTGTTCGCCTTCGGGTGCAAGAAAGAGGCTCCGCCTCCGCCTCCGCCGCCTCCGCCACCGCCTCCGCCAGTGGCACCCTTGGCGAGCGTGAGCATCACGGCCGAGCCGGGCTCCATCGAACGCGGAAAGTCAGCGACGCTGACATGGAGCTCTTCGAACGCGTCCAGCGCGGAGATCAACCAAGGGATCGGCGCGGTCGCCACCAGCGGGAACCGCGAGGTCTTCCCGACAAGGACCACCGAGTACACCATCACGGTCCAGAACGCCGACGGCAAGCCGGCCAGCGCTTCGGCCACTGTGACCGTTAGGGCCCCGCCTCCGCCTCCGCCTCCGCCTCCGCCCAAGCCGGACCTCTCGGAGGCGTTCAGTTCGGCCAACGTCCGGGACGCGCTCTTCGATTACGACAAGAGCGACCTACGGGCCGACGCACAGCAAGTTCTGCGCGCCAACGCAACGGCGCTGAAGAATCTGCTCGCAGAGTACCCCACCGCGGCCTTCTTGGTCGAGGGGCACTGCGACGAGCGTGGCACTACTGAGTACAACCTGGCGCTCGGCGACCGGCGCTCCACGGTCGCGGTGGAGTTCCTCGTCAATCTCGGAGTGCCCGCAAGCAAGCTGTCGAAGGTCAGCTTGGGCGAAGAGCGACCGCTCTGCTCGGAGGAAAGCGAGGATTGCTACCAGCGCAACCGCAGGGCTCACCTGCGGCTGCGCTAAGGCGGCGTCCAGCCGGAATGCGTGCCAGCCGGCCAAGCGGTCGGCTGGCGCTGCAGCGCGAGCGCTCGATGGGTGTTTAGCCGGCTCGCCCGGTGGGTCGGCAGGGAGGTTTGCCATGACGCTTAAGCCGCTCTTGACGGCGGGCGCCCTGAGCATCGCGGTGCTTGCCCCACAGGCCGCAGGCCAGAAGAGGGAACTTTTGCAGCTGCAGCGGGAAGTCTCGCTGCTGCAGGAGACCTTGCGCGTGCGGGACCAAGCGATGGTCGAGCGCTTGGTCGGACTGGAGGCCCTGCTGAGCCAGACGAGCGACAAGCTGGACAGGCTCTCCGCCGGCCAAGCGGTTATCGAGCACAACTTGTCCACGCTTGACGGCAGGCTGAGTGCCCCGACGATGGCGACGAGCGCAAAGCTGGACGCGTTGGCCACGCAGGTGTCGGGTCTGAGAGCCGTAATCGAAGAGATATTGCCGGCGATCGACCGGCTCTCGGGCGACGCGAGGGATATAAAGACGCACCTTTCGCAACTTCCGCCTCCGAGCGGGGATCTCACCGGGGACGGTAGCGAGACGGCCATCAACGCGAGCGAAGCGATCTTCGAAGGCGGGCTGCAGGACTACATGCGCGGCAACATCGAAAACGCTCGGGGACAGTTCATGGACTACTTGGCGCTCTACCCGAACAATCAGCGGGCGGGCGAGGCGCAGTACTACCTGGCCGAGACCTACTACTCGGCGGCCGAGTACGACGAAGCGGTGCGGCAATTCGATCAGGTCTACAAGCGGTACCCGCTCAGCCCCATGGCTCCCGACGCGCTGTACAAGCAAGGTATGGCGTACATGAAGCTCCGCAAGCGTGACGCCGCCCAGCAGGCGTTCGAGGACGTCATCAAGCGCTTCCCCGACAAGCCGGTGGCCCAACACGCGCGCGCTGAGCTCAACGGCCTGCTCAACGCGAAGCCAACCCCGGGCCTCTGAGCACGGCAGACCAGACCCGTGCCGAAGGACGCCACGGGTCAACGACGAGTGCTGTTTCTGTGCACTGGGAACTCGTGTCGCAGCCAGATGGCCGAAGGCCTTCTGAGGCATTTCGGTCAAGGGCTATTCGAGGCGTTCTCCGCGGGCACGCGGCCCCAGGGGCTGAACCCGGCCGCCGTGCAGGCAATGAAGGAGATCGGCATCGACATATCGGGCCACAAGTCCGAGCACGTGGATGCCTATCTGGAGTCGGGAATCGACACGGTGATCACGGTCTGCGACCACGCCGCCGCGAACTGTCCCGTGTTCCCGGGGCGCGCGGAACGGATCGCCTGGAGCTTTGAGGACCCGGCGGCTGCCTCGGGGAACGAAGAGCAGCGCATGGCGGTATTCAGGAGGGTCCGCGAAGAGATTGCCGGAAGCGTACGGTCCTGGATCGAACGCGGCGCGCCGGAAGGCTGACGGCTTACAGCTCCTCCAGCTTGGCCGCCCTCGCGATCAGGCGCTTGAGGCCGTAGTCCTTGAAGTAGACGGACAGCTTCGTCCCCGGACCGCGACCTTCCCGTCGCCGAACGACGCCAACGCCGAACTTGCGGTGGCGGACGCGGCTGCCAAGGGCAAAGCGGCCTTCGGAGTGCACTCGGCGCATTCCGCCCCATAGCTTTGCGGGCCTAGCGGCGGCAGGTCCAGCGGCGGCCTGCGGGCTCGGAACGGCCGGCCTTGACGGCGCTGGCGCGAGCGGCTCGCGGCTCGGGACGTCGCGCTGCTCAAAGAACTCCTTCACCTCGCGGACTGTGTTCTTGGGATTGAGCGCTGGATGGGGCGCGGGCCGGAATGCTCCCGCGACGGGATAAGGCTCTGATCGCCAATGATTGCTCGTTGTCCGGCTGTGCCGCACGTCGCGCACCAAGCCAGCGGGGATCTCGTCCAAGAACCGAGAAGGATGGCAGGAGGCTAGGGCGTCACCCTGGAATCGGCCACGACCCTGGCACCAAGTCAGCGTCAGGCGGTCCCTTGCCCGCGTCATCCCTACGTAGAACAGCCGCCGCTCTTCCTCGAGTTCTTCTTCGGGCAACCCGTCGCTTCGGCGCGAATAGGGAATCAGGCCCTCTTCGACGCCAGTCAGGTACACGGTGGGAAACTCGAGCCCTTTGGCGCTGTGGAGCGTCATGAGCAGTACGCGAGCTTCCCCGGGGTCGCGGTCAACCGCGGCCAGCAATGCGGCGCGGTCCAGATAAGCGAGGAGCGACTCTCCTCGGCGATCGGCCTCATTCGCAGCGACGATCAGCTCTCTGACGTTCTCCAGCCGCCTAGTGTCGTCAGCCCGACCGGACTCCAGCATCTCAACGTATCCCGAATGCTCCGCGACCCATGTCACTGAGGCTTCGATGCCCTTCGATCGCATGGCGTCCTGTAACCCCATGACCAGGGCTTGGAAGCGCGATAGCGCGGAGAGCGCCCGCCGCGGGAGGAGGTTGCGGCGGATCAGGTCTCCGATCGCTGCCCACAGCACGATCCCCTCACTCCTGGCGTGGGTCTCGACTCGAGCCATCGTCGTCTTGCCCATGCCGCGGGCCGGCACGTTGATGATGCGCCGGAGACTCACCTCGTCTTCCGGGCTTGCGGCGACCCGCAGGTAGGCCAAGAGGTCCTTGACCTCACTGCGCTGATAAAAGCCGACGGATCCTAAGACGACAAAGTCGACGCCAACCGCCTTCAGGGCCTCTTCGAACTGTCGGGACTGGGCATTCGTGCGAAAGAAGATTCCGACCCGCGCATCGGGATCCGCCGAGAGCAGGGACTCCACGCTGCTGGCCACGAAGCGGGCCTCGCCGATTGCACTGCGGGCCTCGTGGAGCCGAACCGGCTCGCCCCTCGGCCGATCGGTCCAGAGTTCCTTCTCATGCCGGTTCAGGTTCTTGGAGATCACGGCAGACGCGGCCTCCAGGATGGTCTGCGTCGAGCGGTAGTGCTGCTCCAGCCTGATCGTGGTGAGTGCGGGAAAGTCGCCTCGAAAGCC
>JAJDWM010000592.1 GCA_022825595.1 Bryobacterales bacterium
CTCCCTGCACATCAGGAGACTCGTCAACATGGCAGCCCGACTACTCCAACATTCTTCGGCAGCAGGGTGAGCCAGCTCTTGTTCGCTTCCGACGCGAAGCTAGCAACTCAGTCCCCGTGGATCTGACTGTGTGATAACCGAATGAGAAGATCCGGGTTCGCGAGGGGGTAATGAGGACAAGCGACGGGAATCTTGGCGACAGTCGCAACTACCGCATCCAGGTCAGCGACTTCGGCCCCATCAGACACGCCGATGTCGAGTTTCGTCCGCTCACGGTCTTCTTGGGCCCGAGTAATACCGGGAAATCGTACTTCGCGACATTGAGCTATGCAGTGCATCGCTGCTTTAGGGCCACCGGGGACCCGTATTGGCACCTGTTTGGGAAACGGGCTGGTACTGTGGCCCAAGAACGAGATTGGGGTGTGGAAGCCGTCACCGAGCTTGAATCGTGGCTGTCTGCCAAGGTCGAGGACCGAGAGCCTCCCCGTTTGTCTAAACGCGTTATCGAGATGGTCCGCCTTGAGATCGAGAAAGCGGATAGTGTGGCCAGTTCGCTTCAGGAGGAGATCATCCGGTCGTTTGGCGTCGACGGCACTAGGGAACTCATCCGCCAGCCCGGAACGGGCAGGGCAAAGGTCGGACTTCTCTCGAATGGCTCCTCAGACCAGGGAGGGTTGAGCTACAGGGTACGAATGGCCGGAGATCAAGTCGAGATCGAAGGTGAGATTCTCGGCTCTTCCGATCCCCTCGGTGGCGGTGCTTCGCTAATCCTGTCATCGCTTCGGATGCGAGACATGGGACTCAAGTTGCTCCCGGACGCGGAGCTAGAGGAATCGGGTAGTGCTGGCAGTCGGCGTGGGCGGACCGCGATTGCAAGACAGGTTCTTGGATGGCTGGTCGAATCGGGACGGCAGGGATTGGTCGCCCCGCTGGCACGGAGGGCTCACTATGTTCCTGCAGACCGCGCGGGGATCATGCACAGCCACAAGTTGGTCGTGAGCGCACTAGTGCAACGCGCTGCCTCGGCTGGTCTGCGACGAGCACCGGAAGTTCCAAAGCTACCCGGCGTACTAACGGACTTCCTCGAAGGACTAATCCGAATGGGGGACCGCAGTGGTTCAGGGAGGGTGCGCGGAATCGGGAGCGGCGTAGCCTCGGAGTTCGAACGGAACATCCTTGGGGGTACCGTGCGGGTCGACTGGTCCGAGACAAACTATCCTCAGTTCTCCTATCGTCCAGAGGGATGGACCAGCGATCTTGTCCTGATGCGATCGTCCTCTACGGTTTCCGAACTTGCTCCGTTGGTCCTCTACCTGCGCCATGTTGTGCGGAGCGGCGACGTGCTCATTATCGAGGAGCCCGATTCGTACCTGCACCCCGCAGAGCAGGTCGAAGTGATCAATCTGCTAGCGAAGGTCGTCAGCGCGGGGATCCGCGTGGTCGTAACCACTCACAGCGAGTGGGTGTTGAACGGCCTCGCCAATATCGTGCAAGCGTCACGCATCTGCGGAGAGGGCAGCGCGCCCGACGTCGGAGCCCCTGCGCTGCCCAAGCAGGACGTTGGAGCTTGGCGCTTTTCTTCGGACAGTACCTCGAAGGGCGTAGTCGTCGAGGAGGTCAGGATTGATGGCGACGGGATGTATCCTTCGGGATTCGATGAAGTCGCGACGAATCTCCACAATCGATGGGCAGAAATCGAGTCCAGCGCGGGAGAGTCCATGTGATGAGTCCGATCGACCAAGTCCCAAGCGACTTCAACAGTGATCGGGTTGTTGCCAGGTTGAGACACGACGCGTATCGAGGTCAGAGTGGTCGGCTTGCCGGGACCGCGTCTGCCAAATGACGTGGACATCCCAACGTCTCCGTTGGGCGAGCAGTCGGTGCGCTGCGACTAGTTGGCGTTGGCTGGCAACGAGGAGTCGGCATTCTTGCTCGCACCCTTGGAGACCAACACACAGTGGCAAGAGAAGTTGGAACTGCAGCCGCTGGCGGGGGCGGACGAGTCGAATCAACATGCACCGACCGGGCCGATGACTAGATTCCAGCCGGTGGTGGGGCTGAATAGACTTGGGCCGACGGACCGGCAGTCGCTTCGTGAGCGGGTTGCCTTTCGGGGCGCGAGGAACCAATCCGGTTGCCCCAAGTGGCGATAGGCTTGCTCCAGTGCTCGGCCCCCGATCCGAATGATCCGGTGAGCGCTGATCGTGAGGTCCTTGGGGTTGGAGGTGGTTCTTGCCCGTTGCCGGCTCTAATAGGAGTTCGCCTGGCGGTGACATCGAAAACAGCGACCTCGGCGCAAACGGGGCTATGATACGAATCAGGGATGCCTGAGCGGACCGAGGCGGAATTCGAAGAGGCGCTGTGGGCCTCGTGTCGCGAGTGTAGGAAGATCGGGTACAAGCCGACTGCCTTCGAGAGGATGCTACGTGAGTACGGGGCGGTCACGACCGCCCAGCGGTTGCTGAAGACGTTCAAGTATTCCGATGGTTTCACCCGGCTATGGGAGCTTCGTCGGCTCGATTTGTCACTAGAGTGCCAAGTGCTGAGGCATCGTGGCCTGTTCACAAACGCCGAGTTAGATCAGGCAAGAGAACGCCTGCTCGACTTGGACTACGGCCCCCGCCGCTGCGAGCAAGGCGCCTAGGTGCCGCAGGGCCGAAGCCCTCTCCGGCACTAATTGCGCGTCATGGTGTATTCCCGCATGTGTGGCCTCTCAGACGCTGCCTGAGTTTGCGCATCGCCTTAACCCGCACCCGCGATTCGCGGGCTCTTACCCCTACTCGAAGATCCTGCCGAGGACCGACGGCTCGATCTCTGGCTAGGGCGCGATTGAACGCACTAGTGCGCAGAACCTAATCCGAAGGACGCGCAGAGGGCTGATCATGCGGTACGAGGGTGTGATCCGCAGCATCTCTACAACACTGGCGCTTAACCCGGAAACTGCACCGTCGATCTAAGATTCTGGGCCGGACGCGAGGTGGAGGTGATCTATCAATCCGGAAGCCGGTTTGAGGCTTCCGTGGTCGATCAGCCGCGGAGAGTGCCGCGCCGCGACGTTTCCGAGCGTCCGATCCATCATCAGCTCGCCAGTTTCGATCTTGAGGTTCAGTGCCGCCTCCGTGAGGTTCGCGGATGTGACGACAAGGGCTGCCTCGCCTGCGATGACGGCCTTGGCGTGCAGAACGCCCCTGGGACCAGCGCGGGCCACAGAGTTTGGAGACAAGCAGACGCTCACCCGGACCGTACCGGGACAGTCGGGTTCGCAGAACTGGGCCGCGAACCGCTTCACGA
>JAJDWM010000073.1 GCA_022825595.1 Bryobacterales bacterium
GTTCCGGTCTCCCTTGCGCAAGAAGTGCATGCGTCGCTGCTCTCTGACGAGCGGCTCGCCCTCGGGCCCGTTCCAAGTCAAGGTCGCCTCGATGACTCCGAGAGGCGTGCCAGATCCCGAGGAGCGCACCGTTTCGAGCAGAATCGTTCCCTTAGGCATCCCGCGGCCACGCTGCTCGACCTCGTTCGCCCAGAAGTCAACTCCATTGACATTCCCGTGGCTGAACCAAGCTCCACGGTGGTGCGGATGATCCCGCTGCTCGCCCTCGATTTCCTCCATCGGGTAGCCGCGTGTGACGATCGTGCCGTCTGCAGCGCGCAGAGGGTGCAGGTATGGCTTGGTCGTGCCTCCGCCGAAGTAGAACGCTGTGAACGGGCTTCCGCCGATGGCAACTTCGATCCGATCACCGGTCCGCTGGATCGTCACCGCGTCCGACGACAGCGCAGGTGCGACCATCGCGACCGCCGCCAGGATCGTTCTTCTCATGCGTCCATTCTGGAACATCCGGCTCCCGCCATAGACTTGGGCCGGAAATGGCAAGCGGGGCGGCAAGTGCTGCCGCCCCGCTGAAAGTGTGCCGGAAGCCTGGTCCTAAAACCCGTAGCGAAGCCCAAGCTGAAGGATTCGCCCTGAGGCCCCGGTGGTCAGGCTGGTGATCCGGCCGAAGGCGCGGTTCTGCCGGTTGCCCTGCGGAAGGCCAAAGTTGGCCCGGTTCGGCAGATTGATGACCTCCCCGCGGAATTGCACCGTGTGGCCCTCCCAGGGCATGGTGATCTCCTTGATGACCGACACGTCAGCGCGCAGAGCCCCTGGTCCGATAAAGGCGTTGCGCCCTAGGTTGCCGAACGTGAAGCGCGCCGGTCGATGGAATGACGAGGTGTCGAAGAAGGTCTCCCCCCGGACGTTGTCGCGCCACGCGCCGTTCTCGCTGTACGGTGCGCTGGCGTCAGCCCTCACGCGGGCTGCCGTCGGATAGACCTGGCTGGCATTGCCCCAATACAGGGAGAATGGCGGTCCCGTCCGGCCCTCAACGATTGAGCCGACCGACCAGCCGCCCAAGATGCCGTTAAGCACGGCATTATTGATGGGAACAGCCCGTCCGCGCCCGAGCGGGATGTCGTAGACTACGCTCAAGATCGCCCGGTGCGAGATGTGGCTGCCGCCCAATGACCAGGCGATCCTCCGGTTGTACTGGTCCGCGAACGGGACGTTGCCCGCCTCGCCGCCCAGTTCGTTGCGGCCTTCGACGTCATCCATCGCCTTAGACCATGTGTAGTTCGTCTGGAACTGCAGGCCGCTCGAGTAGCGCTTCTCGAGCTTGAAGTTCACGCCGTGATACTCGGAACTCCCGAACGTGGGCGAGATCATCACAACGTTGGAGAACTGCGGGAACGGACGTAGCACCTGTGCAGCGCGGCCCTCGCTGTCGATCAGGCCGACCTGCGAAGGGTGGATCTGGTTCTGGGTCGCCGAGCCAGGGATAGTGAGCTTCTTGCCGATTGTGGACAGGTAGCCGATCTCGAACAGCATGTCCCCAGGCAGCCGCCGCTGGATGTTGAAGTTGTAGGTCAGAAGGTAGGGATTCGGCCGGTCCTCGGGTTGGAAGAACTGCGGCGAGAAGATCGGCTTCTCGCCAATCGCGACTGAGCCGAAGCCTGGGACCAGATCGGCCTCGGATGGGACCTGGATCGCCGGCAGGCCGTCCCGCAGCAGGAATGCCGCGTCCGTCGGGCGCAGCGTGCCGAACGACCCCTGCAGAGAAAACCCGGCATTCGTCACGACCGGGGTTGCTTGGTCGTACTGTCCCGTGTAGACGATCGAAGCTCCCGCCCGAATCACCCAGTCGTCGTCGATCCGGTATGAGATCCCGATGCGTGGTCCGATGTTTCCGTACACGAAGTTGTGCGCGTACTTGCTCCCGCCGCGCGCGTCGCGCCCCGACCAAGTGATCACGCCCGGGCAGTTGCAGGCCGGGTTGTTACCGCTGGCGTCGAACGAATTCTGACGGTTGTCGATTGCCTCGAAGCGAGGCGTGTCAAAGTCCCATCGGAGACCAAGGTTCACGGCCAGATTGGAACTCACCTTCCAGTCGTCCTGAAAGTACATGCCCATGGCGTTGGCCCTGCTCCGGATCAGGAACGTCTCGACCCGGCTGCCGCCGGCGACCCACCCGTAGAGCAGGGCGGCGACTGGATCCCCGGTCGCGTTTCCGTTAAAGCTCATCGAGCCGCCTGCGCTGGGGAGGAACTCGTCGTCGTTGATCGACCAGCGGAATTCGCCGCCCCACTTGAGGGTGTGCTTGCCGCTGACGTAGGTCCAGTTGGACACGATATGGTTGTCGCGAATGGGGAATTGCCTCCGCTCCTGACCGCCCCCGCGGCCGATGCGCTGGATGCCGCCGGTGAAGCCGAAGCCCGGGAAGAACTCCGGATTGTTCCCCCTGAAGCCGATCTGCTCCGAGAATCCCAGCCCTTTGGCCGCGATGGTCGGGTGCCACTTGCGCTTGTTCCACGTGAATCGGTTCTCCGTGACCAGCCTGTTCGTCAGGTTGGAAATCTCCGTGACCGACCAGTTGTAGTAGTAGTAGTCGATGATGCGCTGATTGTTGTGGACCGGTAGCGGCCAGATGTCCTTGAAGTCTTCCCGGTCTCCTACGGTGTGCACGTAGCGCCCGTAGATACGGTGGCGCTGCCCGAGCGTGTGGTCCACGCGCAGTGAGAGTGTGTTGTTGTCGTTGATGTTGCGGGCGTTGTTGGTGTAGTTCCGGCTGCGCGTGGGCCGGCCGCTGATGTTCGGCTGCGGCCAGAACTGTGCGACTGCCGCTCCGACCGGGTCCTGATCGCTGGCCGGAATGATGTTGTTCGGCACGGGATCTCCCGTCACTGGATTCCTAACGGTCGCGCCGATGCCCGAGAAGTCGCCTCCCCACTCGGCTGGGTCTGGGATGTTCTCGATGCGCGGGCTCGCCGTGCGCTGTAGCGTGTACTCTTGGCTGGCGAAGAAGAAGGTCCTGTCCTTGACAATGGGACCGCCCAGAGCCCATCCGAACTGGTTGCGGCGGAGCACCTGCTTGTTCGTTCCCGCGAAGAAGTGCCTAGAGTCCATCGCGTCGTTGCGCACGAACTCGTAGAGCGCCCCGTGGAACGAGTTGGTCCCAGACTTGGTGGTCATCTGGATGAAACCGCCGCCCGAGCGGCCCATCTCCGCCTTGTAATTCGAGACTTCGACATTCATTTCCTCGAGCGCCTCGATCGGCGGGTCGTAGTTGAGCGATGCGACACCGAGCAAGATGTTCTGCGTCGAGCCGCCGTCCAGCGTCCACATCGCATTGTTGCTGCGCCCGCCCGCGATCTGGAATTGGGATCCGGTGCCCCTCTGGACAACGAATCCGCTCAAGCGCACCAGCTGCGCAGCGCGCCGGCCTAGCAGCGGCATGTTCGCGATGGACCTGTTCTGGATCACGCCCCCGACGGAAGAGTTCTCCGTCTTGAGCAATGGAACGTCAGCCTCGACCGTAACCGACTCGGTGACCTCACCCAGCTCTAGGACGGCGTCGGCCCGCGCGCTGGAGGCCGTGTCAAGGCGGATACCGGCCCGCGTGTATTGCTTGAAGCCCGGGGTCGTGACGATCAGCTCGAACGTCCCCGGCTTGATGAACGGGATCGTGTAGGTACCGGTGGCGTTGGTCGTGGTGGTGTACGACTCACCGGTCTCGGTGTTCATGATCACGATCTCGGCAGACGGGATCACCGCTCCCGTGCCGTCGCTGACCGTGCCGGTCAGTGTTGCGTTCTGCTGGGCTAGGCCCGCCACTGTGAACAACAGGACGAGCGCCCCAATCACGTAGGATCGATTCAGTCTCATCAGCTTCCCCTTTCATACTGGTGCCGCGGCACGCGCCAATGATCCCCAACCACGGATGGCGAACGCAGTGCCGCTCGAATTTCAAATCTGCCTTCATAGCACTGTACCAGTCCAACCGTCGCCCGTGCGGTTCGCACGACAGGCAGTGACCTAGGGCCGAGCAGACGTTGATGCGGTCCTCGTTCGGGGATCCCTTGGCTGACCGGCCCTCGGGCGGGGCGCGCGAAAGTCAGGAAACACATGACCGTGTCGCGGGCTGATGCGGCGGGAATTGCGACACAGGAGTCTACCGCAGTGGACGGCTTGGCCGGGTTTCGCATCGGAAGGGGGGATCCTCATCGCTCCATCGGCCCTGCCTTGATAAGCCGGTGGCTCGTCTTGCAACTGATGCAGGCCGCACTCATTGGATCCGATACCAAGATGGCCATTTGGGGCAGCGCTGCCACGCTGCGCGGCCGAGCGCGCTTACGTACGCGACGGTGGCCCGGTCCAGTTGCGACATTCTGGGCCACGTGCATTCCATTGCCGGCAAGTTTCTCCGTGGCGCGTCGCCGGCTGCACGGATGTTCTTGTCTGGCGGCGCTGGCCAAGCACGTCGACAACTCCTGCAGGAGTTTGGAGCCAGC
>JAJDWM010000063.1 GCA_022825595.1 Bryobacterales bacterium
GCTTTCCGGCTTGGTTCTGGGACTTCAACAATGACGGCATCCAAGATCTGTACGTGTCCGGTTATGAATGGGACGTGCGAGACGTCGCGGCCGAGCACATGGGCCTGCCCCCTGTGCGAACGGAGCGCGATCGGATCTACATGGGAGTCGGTGGGGGCGGCTTCGAGGAGGTCGGAACGTCAGTGGGCCTAACCCGAACGACCCAGCCAATGGGGGCGAACTTCGGCGACATCAACAATGACGGCTTCCTCGACTTCTACTTGGGCACAGGATATCCGGCCTACGAGGGCCTGATGCCGAACCTCCTGTACCGGAACGAGGGCGGGCGGCGATTCGTGGACATCACTTCGGCTGCCGAGGTCGGGCACCTGCAGAAGGGGCATGGGGTTGCGTTGTTCGACTTCGACCATGACGGTGACCAAGACATCTTCGTCGAGCTCGGCGGAGCCTTCGCAGGAGACGCCTACAGCAACGCAGTATTCGAGAATCCCGGCACGGGGAACGGCTGGATCATCGTCCAGCTGGTCGGGGGCGATTCGAACCGCTCGGCCATCGGAGCCCGGATTCGCGTCGAGATCGACGAGGCTGGCACGAAGAGGTCGGTGTTCCGGTGGGTGAACAGTGGAGGCAGTTTCGGTGCAGGCCCGCTGCGGCAGCACATCGGCATCGGCGCTGCTTCGGTGATCGAGAGGCTCGAGGTCCGATGGCCGGGAAAGGCAGCGGTCCAGGAGTTCACCGATGTGAGTCCGGGCCAGCACATTCTGGTGCGGGAAGGGACGGAGGGATACACGACCCTGGAGTACGGTCGGCGTTCCGCGCCGTAGAGGCCTCGCCCCAAGCGTTCCCGGTCGGGTGGGACGCGACCGCCGGCTACCGGCGCTTGGCGTACTTCAGCACGCCGCGGGAGCCGCCCACTTGGGCACCCAGCACGACTTCCCCGTAGGCAACGACTCCTTCTGCACCGCTCGTCACCCTTCGAAGATCCGGAGCGGGGTCGGGAATGAATGCCTGCAGTTCGCCGGTGCGGGCGTCGCCAATGTAGATCCCCCGCTCAAATCCAGGATTCCTCGGCATCCCGGAACCGTCTGGGTCGTACCCGGAGTCAGAGTCGGCAACAAAGAGCCGGTCGTCAGGGTCGATGTAGATGCCACTCGGTGAACCGAACTGCGTCCAAGTGGCGATGTGGGTCCCGTCCCCACTGAAGACCTGGATCCTTTGGTTCGCCCGGTCGCCCACGAAGAGGCGGCCCTGCGAGTCCATTGCCAGCGCGTGGATCCCGCGAAACTCGCCGGGGCCCGATCCGGCCTTGCCCCACGCGGCTAGGAACGTTCCGCTCTTGTCGAACCTGACAATGCGATTGTTGCCGCCGTGCCCATGGTTGTGCCCGTCTCCGACGAAGATGTCGCCATTAGGGGCAACAACGACGTCCGAGGGACACCGGAACAGGTTTTCCCCCTCGCCGGGGGCGCCCGCCACACCCAAGCTCATGAGCAAGTCCCCCTCAGGGCTGAACTTCAGGACTTGGTGGCCCTTTCCTCCCTCATTGCCGGTCTCGCAGTCAGTATGGACAGCGTCGGTGACCAAGATGTTGCCTTCGTGGTCGACGTGAATCCCATGCGGCCAGATGAAGAGTCCAGACCCGAAACTGCGAATCAGACGCCCTTCAGCGTCGAACAGTAGGATGGGGTCCAGATTGCTACCGCGGCAATTGCTCCCGGCGCACCGCTCGGCCACCCAGACCTTACCCGTCAGTCCTCCTCTTGAGTCCCGGTGGGGATAGATCGCACTGCTGGAACCCCACGGACGGCCCTCAGGAAGGACACCCCATCTCTTCCCCTCACCGTAAGGGTTAGGGGGCCGGACCTGAGCGGTCACAAGGCCCGCCACTGCGAGTGCGAAAAAGAAAAGAGTCGCGGAGCGTCGCTTGCGTTTGGCTCCCGTCGCTCGTCGCGGCATCCGCCGAGTGGCCAGGTTGCTAGATTGGGCCGAAGTGCGGTACTCGCTCATTCTGGCCGCGACGGCATCGCTCCCTCTGGCATCCACACGAGATATGCGGTCATGAGGATCGGAGTGGAATGGCCCAAGGACCGCCATAGCGCCCTCCAATGTACAGGTCTATACGGCCATTGGGCCGGGCCGGTGTCTCCATCGAGGGATTCTCCCGCTAAACAGGTCTCAGCGGCGCCTGTCAGCGGAACACGATTAGGGAATTGAGATCACTAACTCGAGTGGCCCTTTACCTGCCCGACCAACGCACTGAACTTGGTCCACTCCGACAGGCGTGGGTATCCACACATCCATTGGCAGGAACGGTGCCAAAGCTCCGTCGCAAGAGGCGGTGCAAGACGCCTTGACCTTCCTCGACGGCAGGCCACCCGACATCGCCCTGCCCTATCCGGAGGAAAGCACGGAAGGAGACTCGGGCGTTTACTGGGACGACAAGCATGCACATACGTTCGCCGAGGTGATTTTCGAGGGGGACCGAACCTGCACATACTTCGCCGTTCACGGGGTGTCCGGAGCCGCGACTGAGAAGTGCGGTATGGATGACGTGGATGTGGGTGCCTCTTGGCCGGACGACTGACAACGAATCCTCCGGCTACAAGACCCTGCCTAAGCCCCGTAGTCGTCATGTCGTGTAGCTGTATCGAACTGGAGACCCAGCAGGTCCGCGACGACCTGCCGGTAGGGCCCGACCACCGACGGACGCCCGGGCCCGGACCGCCGCGGCTTGCCGCCCGAGTCTGGCTAAGCAGGCTCGGCCGACTCGCGGGCGATGCGAAGGATCGTTGGCAGCGAGACCCCCGTCAGCTTGGCGATCCGCCCTTGGGGGACAGACGCCGCCAGCAACAAGCGGACATCCTCGCGCTTCCTGTCTGAATACACGCCCTCCTCCCGATCTCGGGAGCCCAGTCGCGGCCCCCGGTTCGCGAGG
>JAJDWM010000686.1 GCA_022825595.1 Bryobacterales bacterium
TGAGGGCCGGCTTAAGCAGCGTTTGTACGACTTGGAGAGGCTGGCGAGGTCGAATCCGGCCGCCGTGCCGTGGGATCTCCAAGCGGTCCAGCTGCTCCTCAAGTCCTCCGACGCTCCGACAGTACCGCTTCGCGTACGCACCTGCCCGGGCGTGCCGAGCCTCTCGAGATGGCAGCAGGCCGTTGTCGACCGCCTTAATGCCCACTCCGACGGCGCTTCGCACCCGTACGGGACGGATCTGGACGGCGTCCTGCGAAGCTGCTTGGATCTTGTCCCCAGCGCTCCCCCCGGCTCTGCGCTGCGCACCATGCAGGAGGGACTTTTCGAGCGCAATCCACCCGCGGCCGATATGGACGCGACGGTCCAGTGGGTCGGCCTGAGAGACCACTATCAGGAGGCGGAGATCGCGGCTGGAATGGTGCAGTCCATGCTGGCGCAGGAGCCGAGCCTGAACGAAAGCGACATTGGCCTGCTCGTGCCCGACAGCTTCGAGTATTCGGTCGCGGTCGCCGACTGCTTCAGTCTTGCCGGCCTGCGCTTGTCGGGTCTGCACGGCGAACGCTGGAAGCGCGACCTTGGACGTGAGGCTGTGTACCACTTCCTGCACTGCCGGCAGAAGCCGGCTCCGGCCATGGCTCTCGCCGCGTGCTTCTCCTCACGGCTGATGCCTTGGCCCAGAGAGGTTGGGGGCGAGCTTGCACGGCAAGTCATGGACGGGGATTTCTCGCCCGAGCTTCCCCGCGACGCCGGAGCGGCTGCGCACCGCATCCGCTCCCTGCTCTTGGGGGCGGACGAGACGCCCGAGAGTCTCGGGGCGGCGCTGGCGGCGTTCGCGGGGCTACTCAACGGCGGCGAGCGCTTCGCGACGCACGCCAAGCGTGCCGTTGAAGCGGTCGAACTCTTGCGGGACGCGCTGCGGGTGGCGACCTCGGTCGACTGGTCCGAACTTCGAAAGCTGGTGCAGCCCGCAATGATCACCAACGGGTCCGGGCCGGAATTCAGCGTGGAGGGCATTGCCGTCTGGCGCGAGCGCCAGGAGGCTTGGAGGCAAGTCAAGCACCTGATTGTGCTCGGCTTCTGCGAAGGGCGCTATCCCGCCAGAGTGCCGTTCTCGGCCGTCTTTTCGCCGCCTGAGCTCCGCGAATTGAGGAACAGGCTCGGCCTGCCCGTCGACGGGCACGCCGACAAGCAGGCCCGGGCACGCCTGCTGTTCCGCAGGCAGCTTCGCGGGGTCTCCGGATCGGTGACCTTTCTGGTGCCCCACCTGAGCCCGGGGGGACAGGTGGTTCGGGAATCGGAGAGCTTCGCCTTCATGCAGCAACTGGTCACCAGCGTCGGCCCGGGTGGCCTCGTCGCCATGCTGGACTCGACGGCGGACCGGCCTCGGATTCGGCACTTGGCAATCGCCGAGCCAAGCGCCCCGACGGGCCCGCGAGGGTTGCGCCCGCGCGCGCCGCGGCTGCGGTTGGGCCGGGACCTCCTCGCGCTCAAGTCGGACCGCAAGGGTGGGCTTCGCGCGCAGTCCCCAACCAGTCTCGAGCGGCTGATGGTGTCTCCCCTAGGCTGGCTCCTGCATGGTCTGAAGGCGGAACCGATCGAATGGAGGCCAGAGTCTGCCAGCCCCCTAGTGACCGGGGCCCTGGCCCATGGGGTCTTCGAGAGACTCTTCAAGCCCGGCAGAGCCTTGCCGTCCCGGCAAGCTGTGGCCAGTTCCGCCAAGGCCGAACTGGCCACGGTGGCACGGCAGCAGGCACCCTTCCTCGCTGGCCCGAATTGGTTCGTCGAGCGTCGAAGCCTGTCAACCGGCGCGGCGCGCGCAGCGGAGGCTTGGCGGTCGGTTCTGGAGGACCTTCAGGCGGAGGTTCTGGGCATCGAGGAGTGGCTCGAGGGCACTTGGGCTGGCGTCAGGCTCCATGGGAAGGCAGACCTGATCCTGGGACTCGCGGATTCGAACGTACTGATCGTGGACTACAAGTGGTCCATGTCCCGAAAGCGCTGGGAGCGGATGGAGAAGGGCTACGAGAGCCAGATCGCACTCTACCGCGAGATGCTTCGCAGCGGCGGGCTCAAGGCCTTGGGCGGCAAGAGGACCGCAGGCCGGTCGCGATTGCCGGAGAGGCTGCGCGCGGCGCAATCGATCGGCATCGCCTACTTCACGATGCTGGATCAGGCCTGCCTATCAGACTTCGTGCCGGCCTCCCTCCGCCCAGTGCCCAGCTGGCGCGCCGTGGACCGGGATCCCTCCGAGAAGGCGCTGGGCTGGATCGAAGACCGGCTCCGGAGCGTGCGGCGCGGCGAGATCGAGCTCAATTTAGCTACGGACAAGGAGCAGTTCGAGAGCAAGCTTGGCCTGGCCACGTTCGCCCTGCAGATCAGTCCTCTGATAGAGCTGTTCGCGATCGAACCCGGGCCCGCCCCGGAGCGGGCGCAGTCATCGGTCGGACGAGGCGCGGCCGACAGTCCAACCAGAGTGGGCCGGCTAGGCGATCATTCCAGATTCCCTAAGGAGGGCGAGACGTACGGGGGCCTCAAGTCGGCCCGGCCGGTCCCAGCGCGAGACGGAGGCTTGCCCGGACGGGAGATCGAGACTGACACCGACTCAGGCTTCGAGGGGATGTGAGCCTGTGAAACCACTGCGGATCGTTCGCGCTGGTGCGGGTTCTGGGAAGACGTACAGCATTCAGCACAGCCTGGGCGAGTTGGTCGAATCCGGGGAAGTGGCCCCCGAGCGCATCGCCGCGGTGACCTACACCGAGGCTGCCGCTGGGGAACTGCGGGAGAGGATCGGTCGCCGACTGCTCGAGATGGGCCGCGTGGATGACGCGCTGCGGCTGTCGGAGGCATACATCTCGACGATCCACGCCTTCGGGCTGCGGATTCTCTCCGAGTTTGCCTTTGAGGCCGGCACTTCGCCGATGCCCCGCCTGCTAACGGAGCACGAGCAGGGCGCGCTCCTGCGCCGGGCTCTGGCGACAACCGACAAGGCCAACGCACTGGTGGACGAGCTGGAGTCTTTCGGGTATGTCTACGACGCTGCCACCAAGACCTCGGGTTTCGACCGCTTCCGGAACGACGTGCTGGACGCAGTGGAATTGTTGCGGGCCATTCGGGCCCAAGAGTCGGCTCGGGTGAACGATCTGATCCGGAGGGCCAAGCGCCAGATTCGCGACCGGTACGGACTCGTCAGCGACGCCGACCGGGCGCGGAGCCGCCTGACCGCAGGTGCGAGGGCGCTCTTGGCGAGGTTTCCGGGCCCGCTCGCCGACAGTTTCGGCACCAACAAGACGGCGCGAAACGATCTGCACCGCGACTTCAACCTTCTCAGCAGGGCCGTGAGGACGCGCGCGCTGCGGACGGACTGGAAGCTCTGGCAGGGACTGCGCAACCTGCGCCTGTCCAAGAGGGGTTGCCAGCTCCCGGAGGAGTATGACGTCCTTGCGAAGCGCGTCCGGGACGCCGCGGACAGCTTGGTGACGCATCCGGGCCCATTGAGGCACGCGTGCGACCACTTGGAGGCCTTGCTGCTGGCCGCCCACGACGTGCACGGGCACTACAGGACGGCCAAGCAACAGGCCGGCTTGGTTGACTACTCGGACATGACGGCCGCGGCGGGTCGGCTGATCCGTGAGCGGCCTGACGCGCTGGCAGCCCTCGCCGCGCGCATTGACTGCTTGGTGGTGGACGAGTTTCAGGACACCAACCCGCTCCAGTTCGCGCTGCTCTGGAACCTCCGGCAGCACGGCATCCCAACATTCGTGGTCGGAGATCTCAAGCAGGCCATCATGGGTTTCCAGGGTGCCGACCCGCGCCTGTTCGATCATCTCGCCCGGCAGCATCCGGAGGCTACCGAATCGCTGAGGCAGAACTGGCGGTCCCAGCCGAGCCTGATGGGCGTCATCAACGCGATCGGCCGGCAGCTGTTCGCCGGGGAATACACGCCGCTGGGACCTCGCGCCCAACCGAGCCCGATCAGACCTCTGGACTTGGTGGTGACCCCCATCAAGCCCAAGAAGAATGCCGTCCCACTGCAAGCACGGGCGATGGGCCTGCACCTGAGGGAAGTCCTGCACGCGCAGGCGCTGCAGGTCACCGACCGTGAGAGCGGCAAGTCGCGCCCCCTTCGCGCTGCGGACATCGCCGTCCTGTGCCCGACGAATTTCCTGCTGGCCACCTACGCGGACGAATTGCGGAAGCTTGGGCTCGCCGTGAACTGTCCGGCCGAGGGCTGGTTGCAGTCTCGGCCCGTGCAGATCGCAAAGCACGCCTTGGCCTATCTGGCGAACTCCGCCGACCGTCATTCGGCACTGTACCTGGCCGTCACGGAGCTGGGATCGCTTCGCCTCGAAGAAGGCCTGCGTCAGCTGATGGACACGGGTTCGGTAAGGGACCCGCTGCTGCACAGGCTCGACGAGCTGGCCGACGGGGTCGCCGACCGCACCGTCTACGCGCTGGTTGCCGACGTTGTTGACGCCTTGGGCCTATTCGACGAGGTCTCCACGTGGAGCGACGCTGAGCAGGCGAGGGCCAACCTGGTCCAGCTGCTGTCCACCGCCGGCGAATTCATGAATTCGGACAGGGCCGCACTTGCGCACGGCGGCTACCACGGTTCGGGGATCCTGCCGTTCTTGGCGTGGTTGGACGACCGTGCGTTGCGGGACGACGCCCAGCCGGACAAGCACGTCATCGACGAGGACGAGATCGTCTTTCGCACTTGGCACAGCTCCAAGGGACTCGAATGGCCAGTCGTCGCCGTCTGCGGGCTGTACCGCAAGGTCGCGGGCCGCCTTCCATTCATGGGCACGGACTATGACTCGTTCGACGACTTGGCGGGCATCCTCGAACGCGCATACATCAGGCGGTTTCCAAGGTTCATGGCCAAGGAACACAACCAGTCGGCGTTGGAGGATCTTCAGACGGAGGCCGAGACCGAGGCAAGGCGCTTGCTGTACGTCGCTCTGAGCCGAGCACGCCACAAGCTCGTTCTCGAATGGCCGCAGTATCTGGCGAGGAGTCGGGGCAAGAGTGTGACCTATTGGTCCGTCCTCGGTGCCGAGGTCAGACGCATAGGGCCGTACCGGAAGTTCCGAATCGGCGGCGAGTCGTTCCCGTACGAGCCTGGCATCACAGCCGATCCCGATGCCACAGTGCGGGACGGTGGGCAAGACCGGCTGCCCGAGACGGGTCGGCGCGCCATCCGGCGCGCGCCCATTGACGACGATTCGACGCCGGACAGCCGCAGCCCCTCCATGATCGAAGTGGGACGCGACCGGCCGGCCCAATACCGGGCCGAGCGATACGGCCCGGGGCTGAACCCGGAAATCGGCCTCGCGGGCACGGCGCTGGGAGATTTCCTCCACCAGTGCTTCGAGCTTCTGGGGCCCAATCCGGGCTTGACCGACAGGATTCCCGAACTGACCGGTGTCGACGTGAGCCCGGAGGGGTTGGACGAAATCCTAGGCGAAGTGCGACGGTTCGAAGGCTGGCTCACGGCATCCCTGCAGCCCCGCGAAGTCCTTCGGGAGTGGCCGGTACTCATGCTCGACCCAGTCGGCACTGTAATCTCGGGAACGGTCGACCTGATCGTGCACAGCAAGCATGGCTGCTGGATTCTGGACCACAAGTCGGACAATGTGTCCGACCTCGGCGATGCGATGGGGCACTATGTCGCGCAGCTGGAGGCCTACGGAAAAGCGCTCGCGGCTGCCGGGGAGCATGTCCTTGGAATCGGGATCCACTGGATTCGCCGGGGCCAGGTCCAGTGGACGAATGCTCCTGAGACCTAGGCGTACCCGCCGGGCCCCAGCAGATTCGGAGGGCCCTGCCGTCCGGTTGGTGCGGATTCGACGCCTGATGGCTCGGCCCGTGCCCCGCATTTCGTGGCCCTCTGCGCTGCCCGCCGCCGCACGCGCCCCCGCCCCGAAGACTGGCCGGGGGCCCGCGCCGCCCCGGTCACGGCCGTATTTGGCGGCAGCTCCCGTTTTGGGCCATGCGTCGGTCGCCCCTCCGCTGCTCGGAATGGGCGATCCTGAATCGCCCCGATTCGGGTAGACTGATCATGCTCGCAGGGATTGATCGCTCCGAACGGCGACAGGGGCCGGCCCGTGATGCGGGATGAGGCCCCACACAGCCTCGGACTCGCGGTCCAGTCGCCGAGACATCCGAGTCGTCCATGGGATTTGAAGGATACGGGACGGAGGGCTTCTACGA
>JAJDWM010000386.1 GCA_022825595.1 Bryobacterales bacterium
TACATCGTGAGATAAGGACGGGGGAAACCTAGGCTACTCCTCAGCGACCGGATCGCGACCGTCCGGCGCAAACTCGGCTATGCCGCTGTCCACGCCTTCAAGGACGCGGCTGACCGAGGACCTCACGTGAGAGAGCAGCCCAGCGTGGCTCTCGCGCTCCTCTGCAAGCTCGTCCGCGATCAGCAGTGCCGCCAACACGGCCTGATCATAGAGCGGCGCGCCCTCAGCACTCTCGATGGCGGCCGCCATGGCCTCGTCAACCTTCTCGGCCAGACTGCGAGCGCGGACGGGCGACAACCCGGCAATGCTGTACGATCGCCCTCGGATCCGAACCGTGACGCTTCGCCTGGCAGCGCTCAACCGCGTGCCTCCATCTCGCCGACCCGGTCCAAGAGGGACTCGACCCTCTGCCGGACATCGTCACGCAGCTTCTGACCGTTCCGGAGTTGGGCGGTCAGGCTCTCGATCTTGCGGTCCCGCTCGGCCAGCTTCTGGCGCAAGGCATCCAGTTCATCTTTGGCCGAAGTTCGGGTCGCGCGGACCGCGCGCAGCTGGTCCAACAAGTCCTGCACGCGGCGCTCCAGAGTCTCCAGCGCCACGAGTATCGTGTCGCCGGCACCCGAGTGCTGTTCGATTGCGGCTGTTGGTTCCAAATTGACCTCCCCGTACCGGACACGGAACTCCCGCTCCCGCCCAGAATCCACGCCCGGCCAACGTCTAACGCCGCGCAGAGTTTGGTGCGCAAGAGAGGATTTGAACCTCCACGGGATTTAACTCCCACTAGGACCTGAACCTAGCGCGTCTGCCAGTTCCGCCACTTGCGCACGGGCGAAGCAAGGAATGCACCAATCCAGTGCCTACCCTGCGCCATTATACGCCATCAGGGCTAGCCTCCCTCGGCATAGCGCTGCAAGCTCTCGAGGCGCAGCCCTCCTCCAAATCCGGGCAATGCATCCGCCCTTGCACGGGCCAGGAACATTCCGTACTCTACCCGCACGGACGAGCGCGCCGGCACCCAGCCGATCGTGCTCTCGCCGAAGAGGCGGCCACGCTGGAGAGCCTCACGCCTCGTCTCGGGAAACGGGGATACGCCGAACTCCATGCCGCAGGTCAGCGTCCGCCCGTTCCACGGAGGGTGGAGCCTGGAGAAGTTCTCCTCCCAAATCCCAAGCCACGGGAAATCAGCGCGATTCCACACGTAGCCGAACACCGTCTCCAGCCCGGGATGGTACGCAGCGAAGAAGGCCCTCGTCGCGCCCGGATCCATCAGGTGGGCTGTGAAGGCTCCCGACGCCTCCGCGCGCACGGCGCGGCGCATGTCCCCAAGGCCGCCCTTGGCGAGCGGCACGAGAGGCCAGTCGAACTCTGCGCCGGCCACGAACCGGTCGGCCCCGGGCGCGAACTCCGCGTCCAGCACCTTCGAGCGCGTGGCGGACATCTCGAAGAGCGTGCGGCCCTTCTCCAGGAACGGGGGGCCCAGAGTAGCGTGCTGGGTCCAGCCGACGGGCCGGTCGACACCGGCCAGATTGGTGGCCGTCTCGACGATGCGGACCCGCCCGCTGCCTTCGGCCAGCTCCAATCGCCGCTCGAAGCGCAGCCCCGACAGCGGAAACTCTGCGCGCATTTCGACCCAGCCCTCCCCGGAATCGGCCTCCCAATCCGCACAGGAAGCCTCGCCGTGAACATCCAGGCCAGCCGCAGCCTCCTCGTCGGACGGCACGCCGAACAGGTCGAAGCACAGGTTGTGCCCGGCGATCCCCGACAGCAGACGCGCGTCGACCCCGCCGCCATACTCCGGATGGCGGCCCGGATCGTACTCCGACGGCTCGATGGTGTCCCAAGGCGGGTCCCAAAGGGGGCTGACGCCGGTCTCCTTCAGCACGGCCGCTGCGATGTGGCCTCCGCCCGGCAAGAGCGTGACACGGACTCGGTCGTTCTCAAGATGGATCTGGTGGCGCTTGGAGATGCCCATTTTCTCGGTTCCCGGGGGTCGGAGCGGCAATCGCTCCCCTATTGGTATGATAATTGTGCGGATCCCATCGGCTGGTTGCTGGAAGGGATCCTTTAGGGTACTGGCAACATCGCGCCGCCGCCAACTGCACACCGCAATGGCGAAGGGCGGGCCTGCTGGGCCCACCCAGATCGCCATGAAGTACGGACTGCCCAAGAAGCTTGGCCTGTACGACCCGCGCAATGAACATGACGCGTGCGGGATCGGTTTCGTAGCAGACGTTCTCGGTCGGCCGAGCCACAAGATCGTCGAGCAGGGCGTTGAGGCCCTCGTGAACCTCACGCACCGCGGTGCGTGCGGCTGCGACCCCGACACAGGCGATGGCGCCGGCCTCCTGCTGCAGATTCCCGACGCCTTCTTCCGGAGGCAAGCGCGGGCTATGGGCGTCAGCCTTCCGGAGCCGGGGCTGTATGGCGTCGGCATGCTCTTCGTGCATCCCGACCCGCGCCGTGACCGGGAAACGCGACAGATGGTCGAGGAAGTGGCCACCGAGGAAGGCCTGCGGGTCCTCGCGTGGAGACGCGTGCCCACGAACTCTAGCGCTATCGGATGGCTGGCGAGAGAGAGCGAGCCCAGCGTCTACCAAGTCTTCCTGCAGCCCAGCGCGGCTGTCCCGCTGAGCCGCGACGCACTTGAGCGCAAGCTGTTCATCGCGCGTAAGCGCACAGAGCAGCTCGCCTTGGATCGCCAACTCCAACAGTACTACCCGGTCACCATGTCGGCCCGCACGATTTGCTACAAGGGCCTGCTGCTCGCACCGCAGATCTTCGCCTACTACCCGGATCTGGGCGAGCCTGACTTCGAGTCGGCGGTGGCGCTGATCCACCAGCGGTTTTCGACGAACACCTTCCCCACCTGGGAGCGGGCCCACCCGTTCCGATACTTGGCGCACAACGGTGAGATCAACACGCTGCGCGGCAACGCCAACTGGATGCGCGCCCGGGAGGCGACGCTGGAAAGCGAGCTGTTCGGTGCGGACATCGAGAAGATCAAGCCGATCATCGACGAGACTGGCTCAGACTCGACGCAGATCGACAACGCACTGGAGCTGCTCATCCAGTCCGGCCGGTCCATCGCACACTCCTTCATGATGCTCATCCCCGAGGCGTGGTCCTCCCACGAACTGATGGAGCCCTACAAGAAGGAGTTCTACGAGTTCCACGCCACCCTGATGGAACCATGGGACGGCCCCGCGTCGATCGTCTTCACAGACGGCCGCTACGTGGGAGGTTCGCTGGACCGCAACGGCCTACGTCCGTCGCGCTACTGCGTGACCTACGACGGGCTGGTGGTGATGGGCTCCGAGACCGGCGTGGTCAGCGGCATCAAGGCCGCCGACGTGCGCATGAAGGGGCGACTGCAGCCCGGTCGAATGTTCCTTGTGGACATGCGAGAGGGACGCATCATCCGCGATGAGGAGATCAAGGAGACGATCTCGCACAGGCAGTCGTACGGGGCCTGGCTGGAGGACAACCTGGTCCGCCTCGACGAGCTGCCCGAGCCTCGGCCGACGCCAGAGATTCCGGACGATGAGCTCCTGCCGCTGCTGCGCACCTTCGGGTACACGCTGGAACACCAGCGCCTGCTGCTGGCACCCATGGCTACGAAGGGCGAGGAACCGACCGGATCGATGGGCATCGACATTCCGCTCGCTTGCCTCTCCGAACAGCCGCAGCTGCTGTTCAACTACTTCAAGCAGCTGTTCGCCCAAGTGACCAATCCGGCCATCGACCCAATCCGCGAGGAATTGGTCATGTCCACCCTCACTTATCTCGGCCCGCAGGGGAACGTGCTTGGTGAGTCGCCCGAGCACGCCCACCAGATCAAGGTCCCGGCACCCGTCTTGGACAATGGCCAGCTATTGCGCCTGCGTGATCTGGGCCCGCGTGTGCGCTTCGGTTCGCGCACGCTGCGGACGACCTTCGATGCCAGCCAAGGGCCGGGGGCGCTCGAGCGGGCGCTTGAGCGGCTTTGCCGGGAGGCCGAGGAGGCGGCCGACTCCGGTGCCGGCGTTCTGGTTCTTTCGGACCGGGACGTCAGCGTGGGCCGCGCCCCGATGCCGTCGCTGCTGGCATGCGCGGCCGTGCACCACCACCTGATCCGCCGAGCCAAGCGCAGCAAGGTCGGGCTGGTCGTCGAGTCGGGCGAGCCCCGCGAAGTGATGCACTTCTGCCTCCTGATCGGGTACGGCGCCAATGCCGTCAATCCCTACCTGGCCTACCGGTCGATCGCCCGAATGCACCAAGAGGGGATTCTGGACCGTCCCGGCCTCTCGTTGGAGGACGCCCAGCACAACTTCGAGAAGGCGATGCGCAAAGGGATCCTCAAGGTGATGTCCAAGATGGGCATCTCCACGGTGCAGTCCTATCACGGCGCGCAGATCTTCGAAGCGATCGGGCTCGCTCGCGAGCTTGTCGACCGGTACTTCACCGGTACGACATCCCAAGTCGAGGGAGTGGGGCTGCGCACTCTTGCCAACGAGGCCTTGGCGAAGCACACGTATGCGTATGCCGGGGAGACCTCGCCCGACACGGAACTCCCGGTCGGTGGCGAGTACCAATACCGGCTGCGTGGGGAGAAGCACCTTCTGAATCCCGACACGGTGGCGCGTCTGCAGAACGCAGTGCGGCTGAACCACTGGGGCACATACAAGGACTACTCGCGTACCGTAAACGACCTGAATCGTCACCTCTGCACGCTACGCGGACTTTTTGACCTCAAGCAGGCTGACGAGCCAGTGCCGCTCGAAGAGGTCGAGCCGGCATCGGAGATCGTGAAACGGTTCTGCACAGGGGCGATGAGCTTCGGCTCGATCTCGGCAGAGGCGCACGAGACGCTGGCGGTGGCCATGAACCGCATCGGGGGCCGCTCCAACACCGGGGAGGGCGGCGAAGACCCTGCCCGATTCCTGGACGACCGCCGTTCGAAGATCAAGCAGGTCGCGTCAGGGCGCTTCGGCGTGACCGCGAACTATCTGGCCAACGCCGACGAGCTCCAGATCAAGATCGCCCAAGGCGCCAAGCCGGGGGAAGGCGGACAGCTGCCCGGCCACAAGGTGGACGAGACCATCGCCTGGCTCCGGCACTCAACGCCCGGAGTGGGGCTCATCTCGCCCCCGCCGCACCACGACATCTACTCCATCGAGGACTTGGCCCAACTGATCTTCGACCTGAAGAACTCCAATCCCGGGGCCAACGTTTCCGTCAAGCTCGTCTCGGAGGTCGGGGTAGGAACGGTCGCCGCAGGCGTTTCCAAGGGGCGCGCCGACCTCGTGCTCATCTCCGGGCACGACGGCGGCACGGGCGCATCTCCGGTCAGCTCGATCCGCCACGCGGGCACGCCCTGGGAGCTTGGCCTGTCCGAGACGCAGCAGGTTCTGGTGATGAACGATCTGCGAGGGCGCATCCGCGTCCAGGTGGACGGCAAGCTGCAGACAGGCCGTGACGTCGTCGTGGGAGCGCTGCTCGGTGCCGACGAGTTCGGCTTCTCGACGATGCCGCTGATCGCGATCGGCTGCATCATGATGCGCAAGTGCCACCTCAACACCTGCCCAGTCGGAATCGCGACGCAGGACAAGCAGTTGCGGAAGAAGTTCGCAGGCACCCCCGAGCACGCGATCAACTTTTTCTTCCTAGTGGCGGAGGAAGTGCGGCAGATCATGGCCAAGATGGGCTTCCGCAGATTCGAAGACATGATCGGGAAGGTCGACCGCCTGGACGTGCGCCACGCTGTGGACCATCTCAAGACAGGCGGGCTGGACTTCTCTCGGGTCTTCTTCGACCCTCCGGTGGACCGAGCGATCGCGCGCTACCACAAGGAAGAGCAGGACCACGGCTTGGAGGGCCAGATCGACAACCAGCTGATCGAGCTGTGTCGCCCCGCAATCGAGGATCTGAGCCCCGTCGAGTTCGCCTACGACCTGCGGAACACGAACCGTACGGTGGGCACGATGCTCTCGCATGAGATCGCGAAGCGCTACGCAGAGGGAGGCCTGCCGGACAACACCATCAAGATCCACTTCTCCGGAAGCGCGGGGCAGAGCTTCGGGGCGTGGGCAAGCCGCGGTATGACCCTGCAGGTCCGCGGGGACGCAAACGACTACTTCGGCAAGGGACTCTCCGGAGGACGCTTGGTCATAGCGCCGCCGCCTGGGTCGACCTTCGTCTTCGAGGAGAACATCATCATCGGCAACGTCTCGTTCTACGGCGCTACCGGCGGCGAGGCCTTTGTCAACGGGATGGCGGGCGAGCGCTTCTGCATCCGCAACTCCGGGGCCACCGTGGTCGTGGAGGGTGTGGGCGACCACGGCTGCGAGTACATGACGAACGGCCACGCGGTCATCCTCGGCGAATGCGGCCGCAACTTCGCAGCAGGGATGTCCGGCGGAATCGCCTATGTCCTGGACGAGCGCGGCGACTTCGAGACTCGCTGTCTGCAGAACGCGGACGTCGACATCGACCCCCTCGATTCGGAGGACAGGGCGTTCGTTCGGCGGCTGCTGGGACGGCACGTCCGGTATACGCGCAGCCCAAAGGCCGTGTGGGTGCTCGAGCACTGGGACTCCATGAGCAGCCTCTTCAGGAAGGTCTTCCCCCGAGAGCTGCGCCGTGCGCTCCGCGAGCGTGCGGCGAGCCAAGCGGCCCAAGCAGATGCGCCTTCTGGGCGGCGCGCCTAATAGTCGGCGTTTCCCGGCGTGCGCGGAAACGGAATAACGTCGCGCACATTGGCCATTCCGGTCACATAGCTGATCGTGCGCTCGAAACCGAGACCGAAGCCAGCGTGGGGAACGGTCCCGTAGCGCCGCAGGTCCCGGTACCACCCGTATGGCTGCGGCTCGATCCCGCACTCGGCCATCCGACCGTCCAGAACGTCCAGTCGCTCCTCGCGCTGGCTGCCACCGATGATCTCGCCGATCCCAGGCGCCAGCACGTCCATAGCGGCCACCGTCTCGCCGCCGTCGTCGACGCGCATGTAGAAGGGCTTGATCCCCTTGGGATAGTTCGTGACGACCACTGGGCCCTTGATGTGCTGCTCGGTCAGGAATCGCTCGTGCTCAGAGTGCAGGTCGTTGCCCCAAGAGACCTCGAACTCGAACCTGCGGCCGGAGCGCTGGAGAATCCTGACGGCGTCAGTGTAGGTCAGCCGCTCGAAGGGCCTGTCCACGACGGCCTGCAGCCGCGCGACCGCCCCCCTGTGGATGCGCTTGTCGAAGAACTCCATGTCATCGGGGCGCCGCTCGAGGACAGCCCTGAAGAGGTGCTTGAGCAGGGCCTCGGCCAAGTCCGCGTTCGCACTTAGGTCCGCGAAGGCCGTCTCCGGCTCGATCATCCAGAATTCCGCCAAGTGCCGGCTCGTGTTGGAATTCTCCGCGCGGAACGTAGGGCCGAAGGTGTACACCCGGCTCAGCGCCTGGCAGTAGGCCTCAACGTTGAGCTGGCCCGAGACCGTGAGAAAGGCCTCGCGGCCGAAGAAGTCCCGGGAATAGTCCGGCTCGCCGTCAGCCGTCCTAGGAAGGCGTGAGAGGTCCAGTGTGCTGACGCGAAACAGCTCGCCGGCACCTTCAGTGTCCGATGCCGTGATGATCGGCGTGTGGATCCAGAGATAGCCGTTCTGGTCGAAGAACTCGTGCACTGCCAGCGCCAAGCAGTGACGCACCCGGGCCACGGCGCCGAACGTGTTGGTCCGCGGCCGCAGGTGGGCGACTTCGCGCAGGAACTCGAAACTGTGACGCTTCGGCGAGATCGGGTACGTGTCCGGTTGCTCGACGCGGCCCAGCACGACTAGCTCCTCGGCGCGCAGCTCCACGCGCTGCCCCCGGCCCGGCGAATCGACGAGCATTCCCGACACCGACATCGAGCAGCCGGCGCCGGCATGCAGGACGTCGGTGCTGTAGTTGGGTAGCGTCTTGTCCGCCACCACCTGAAGGGCAGCGAAGCAAGAGCCATCGGAGATCTGCAGGAACGAGAAGCCCGCCTTGGAGTCCCGGCGAGTTCTGACCCAGCCTTGCACACGCACTCGGCCCCCAACGGCGACCGTTCCCGCAAGCACGTCGGCGATCGGGCATTCAGGCATACTGTCTAGTTTGAAGCACAGCCCACCGCCACAGCGGGGGGACGGTTGAAGGGATATGAGCCTCGTCCCCGCGGGGCCCTTCCAGCACGCTGATGGCCGCGAAACGAACACGAGTCGCAATCCTCTTCGGAGGCCGCTCCGCCGAGCACGATGTGTCAGTTCGGTCGGCGGCCTCGATCATTTCCGCACTCCCGACCGACGCCTTCGAGGCCGTTCCGGTGGCCATTTCCCGCTCCGGTCGTTGGATCCAACCTAGCGAGGCAGTCCGGCTGCTGCCGCCCGATGCTGCCGTCCCCTGCGGACTCGGCGATGTCATGCTGCGTCCCGAGCCCCGTCGCTCCAGCGGCTTCGACGTGGTCTTCCCAGCCCTGCACGGGCCATTCGGGGAGGACGGGCGCCTGCAGGGACTTCTGGATATGGCTGACGTTCCCTATGTGGGATGCGGCGTGCTGGGCTCTGCTTGCGGAATGGACAAGGACGTCATGAAGCGCCTGTTCGTATCCCACGGTATTCCCACCTTGCCCCACATCACCGTGCATTGGGCGGATGCCGAGGCAATGCTGCCCGAGGTGGAGGAAGCGATCGGCTATCCGGCGTTCGTCAAGCCCGCGAATCTTGGCTCGTCAGTCGGCATCAGGCGGGCTGCCGACCGGGCCAGTCTGGAGGAGGCCCTGGTCCACGCCGGCCAGTTCGACGACAAGCTGATCGTCGAGCCCGCCGTAGATGGCAGAGAGATTGAGTGTGGCGTGCTCGGCCTCGACCCACCAAGGGCGTCCGTGCCGGGGGAGATCGTCACGCACGAGGGCTTCTACGACTACGAGACCAAGTACCTTTCAGACTCCGCGGAGCTTCACGTGCCGGCTGCAATCCCACCCGCAATTGCGCGGGCGATCCGAGAACTCTCGGTCAAGGCGTTTTGCGCCATCGGCTGCGACGGCCTAGCCCGGGTCGATTTCTTCTTGGGCACGGAGAGCGGGGAGCCGCTGGTCAATGAGGTGAACACGATGCCCGGCTTCACCTCCATCAGCATGTACCCGAGGATGTGGGACGCGAGCGGTGTTCCCTTCCCTGAACTGATCACGCATCTGATTGAGTGCGCCGTGGTCCGCCATCAGCGCAGCCGGCGGCTGCGAGTCGACCGGGCCTGAAACGTAACCGGGCAGGGGCAGCCAGCGCGCCGAGGGAAGCCGCCGACCACGGCGTCGCGGCGTTGGCCAACGCTACCGGCCGGGCGGCTCCGCCTGCTGCGCGGTGACCGGATCGTTCGCCACCCCCAGAGCAACCTGCGGCCGGTTCGACTGGCGCAACTCCATGAAACGGCCCAGAGCCTCCCGGGCCTCGGCTTCGCGACCCATCAGGCGCAGCGCCTGGGCCATGCGGTAGTGGGAAACCTCGTTGCTGTCGTCGATCGCGATCGCTGCCTCGAGGTGTTCGATCGCCCGTTCCGGCTCGCGCAGGCTTGTCAGGACACCGCCCAAGGCGATTCGTGCCTGCTCGAACTCGGGATAGAAGCCGATAGCTTGTGCGAACAGCACGCGGGAGCGGTCCAGCTGGCCGCGCTTGCGATAGATCTCTCCCAGCTCGTACGCCGCGTTCGCATTGGAGGGATCCGCTTGCAGCTCCAGGCCGAACTCGCGAATGGCCTGTTCTAGGGATTCCGGATTCGAGGAGTCTCGCAAGAGCGTGCGTCCCATGCGGTAGTGGATTCCCCGCTGGCCCGGATTGGCCCGCAACGCCCGGCGGTACTCGGCCAGCGCCTGCTCCACCTTGCCCTCGCTCTCGTAGGCCTCGCCCAGTGCCTGGCTGGTCCACACCGAGCCGGGCGCAACAGTCGATAGCTTGTTGACCATCACAAAGGCCAGATGCCCCAGAACGCGCCCGGCGTGGTAGAGCACTTCCGGATCCTCCGGGTACATCTGTGCGAGCCGCAGGGCCGTCTCAGCGGCTTCGCGGTCGCGCCCGAGTCCGCTGTAGGACCGCTGCAGCTGCAGCCCCGACAGTCGGCGCAGTGCCGGATCGGCCGTGGCGGGAAAGGCCAGCTCCAGATCGCGGAGCGCCTCGGCGAAGTGGCCGGTCTCGCTGAGCGAAGCGGCCAGCAGCGTCGCGACCCCCGGAAGCTCCGGCTTCAGCTCCACAGCCCTCCGAAGCACGGGAATCGCGTCGTCAAACCTCGCCTGCTGGAAGTAGGAGAACCCGAGGGTTGCCAGAATCTCCGGGATGTCCGGACCGAGCTCGGCCGCTCTCTCCAGCGCCAGGGACGCCTCGGCGTAGCGGTTCTCCACAATCGCTCGCTGCCCGCGCTCGAAGAGCGAGCCGAGGTCGACCGACGCTTCTTGCTGCGCAGCGCACGGCAACGCTGCCAGCAGCAGCGCCAATGCGACCGCGGGCCTGCCCTGGGTGACGCGGCTGGCCGCGCGGTCGGACGGCTCAACCCCTGGCGCTTCGGGCTGTCGCCCGAACAGGTCTGAACCCCAGCCCGGCCAGTGCCCCCCAGGCAGGATCAAGGATTACCAGACCACCTTCAGCCCAACCTGATTGATGCGAGCCGGGCGCGTGCCCGTGATCTTGCCGAAATTGGGCGAGGCTCGATTCCTCTGGGGCGGGCTCCACTGGGCATGGTTCCACGCGTTGAACGACTCGAACCGCACCTGCACGCTGAGTGTCTCCGTGATGGAGAAGTTCTTGAACAGGCCAGTGTCAAAGTTGTTGATCCCGGGCGCTTCCATGATGCTCCGGCCCGAGTTGCCGAGTATGCCGCGGGCGGGCTGCTCGAACGCATCGGTGTTGAACCAGCGGTCGATCGTCCGGTTCGACGGGCTCACCACCGGATCGCCGACGAGATTGGCGCGGTTCGTGCCGAACGTGTCGTTCAGCCCGCCTATGTCGGCCGCCTGCACGGTCATTGGGAAGCCGTCCTGGAAGGTGACGATCGCGTTGACCTGCCATCCGCCCAAGATGTGATTGGCTACGGACGGCAGGTTCGAAAGCAGCTTCCTGCCGCGGCCAACCGGCAGTTCGTAGACGAAGCTCGTCACGAGCCTATGGTCCACGTTGAAGTCGGAGAGCCCGTAGTCGCGCCGCCAATCGTGATTGTCCAAGAAGCCCTGCCAGCCGGCGACGGCCCCGCCAATGCCGATCCCGGCTGCCGCCGACTTGCTGTCAAGGCTCTTCGACCAAGTGTAGGCTGTGGTGAAGATCATCGAGGTGGTGCGCCGCTCGAACTTGAAGTTGAACGCGTTGTAGCTTGATATGCCGCTCCAGTCGCTGTCGATGTAGACCCCGAAATTGCGGAAGGGCTTGCGTGTCGGCACCGGGCAGTCCCTTAGGCCCTCGTTGCCGGGAGCGCCGCAGAAAGCGGGATCCTGCATCTGCAGCGCCTGGGCGATGTTGCGCCGCATGAGCAGGGCCGTTCCCTTCGTTCCGACATAGCTGAAGTCAATCTTCGAGTACTGGTCCAAGGCGCGCTGGATTCCGAACGTCCACTGGTTCACGTAGGGATTGCGCGGCTCCGGCGACATGCTGACCGCCAGGAAGGTGTTGAAGGCTGGATCGGCGGGATCGCCGCTGCGTATCGGTGGGAACATCTGGTCGGTCGAGCGCAGTGCGCCGCCGGGCCCCTCCCCGTTGCCGATCGTCTGCTGGTAGAGGCCGCGGCTTACATACGGGTAGATGTCGGACGCGCCGTCGATCTCTCGGCCCTCGGCCGAGTCGAAGAAGACCCCGAATCCGCCTCTGATGACAGTCTTCTCGTCGTCGAAGGGACGGATCGCAAAGCCGAAGCGGGGCGCGAAGACGCGCCGCGAGGCGGGGTAGGGATTGCGACTACCCGCGAACCGGTAGTAGGACTGGTCGCCGACGATCCCCGAGTCGACCAGGTTCTGGTCCGCTACAAGCATCCCTCCGGTCGGATTCGAGAGGTCGCGCCATCCCATGCGGTCGTTGGTCTCGTTTGGCGTAGTGCGGAAGTCGTAGCGCAGACCGAGATTGAGCGTCAGGCGCGAGTTGACCTTCCAGTCGTCCTGGAAGTAAGGGGCGAAGTACAGGAAGTTGAAGTCGCGGGGGTTGCCGGCCTGGTCGCCCACAGCGAACCCGCCGGGCTGGAACACGCTGGCGTTGTTGTAGTAGCCCAGCAGCATGTCCGCCACGGCGTGGTCCCAGTTCTGGTTCCCGCTGAAGAAGCCGCTGAACGTGAACTGGCCCAAGAAGTCATTGGCCAGGTCGCGCTGCAGCGACCACTGGCGGAAATTGGCCCCGAACTTGAACGTATGGCTACCCCGGATCCACGTCGTGCCGTTCGAGATGTCCCACATCGGCTGATTGCTGGCCTGATAGTCGTTCACGGCGCTGCCGCCTCCCGATAGGCCCGCGCCGTTGCCGCCGAAGCCCACGCCCGGGTAGGACCGCTGCTCCTCGTTCAGCCCTTGGAACACGCCCGTCAGCGCGAGCGTGTCGATGTCAGCCTGGTCGGCCAAGGCGCTGTGCTGGTTGGCCAGCGCCCGCACGTACCCGAAGCGGAACTCGTTGATCAGGTTGGGGCCAAACAGGCCCGTGTGCGAGACCTGCCAGTTCTCGGTCTCCTGGACGAAGAAGACGTCCCCCAACTCGGTGGTGTTTCCCAGCGTGATGGCGGTGTAGTCCGTTCGTGTGTAGCGCCCGAAGAGGTTTCCCCACGACGCGAGATTCTGGTCCACGCGAACGGTGTACTGATCGGTGTCGGTGGGGATCGAACGCTGGCGGAGGTAGTTCCCGCGGTCCGAGTTTGCGTTCGGGGCCGGAATGAACTTCTGCACAGTCAGACTGGCGAGCCGTGAATAGCGGCTCTTGGGGATCCGGTTGTCCGGAAACGGGACCGTCGGAGCTCCGACCGGACCGCTGAGCGGGTCGAGCACAGGCTGTGGATTGGCTGCGCGGCCGGGCCCCTGATACCCGGTGAAGACGCCGTCGAGCTGGTCCGGCGTGGGGACGTTCAGGAAGCCCAGCGCAGCCCTGCGCGTCCGGCGGCCCTCGAAGTTGCCGAGCCAGAATGTCCGGTTCTTGACGGCCGGGCCGCCCGCCACGAACCCGAACTGGTTCTGCCGCAGTGGGTTCTTCTCGCGGCCAGCGAGGTTGTTGAAGAACGTGCTGGCGTCGAGCGCGTCGTTGCGCAGGAAGTGGAAGAGTGTCCCGTGCAGCTCGTTCGTGCCGGTCTTGCTCACAATGTTGACCTGATTGGCGCTGAAACCGTACTCCGCCGAGTACGTCGCTGTCTGCTCCTTGAATTCCTGGATTGCGTCGATCGACAGGATTGCCGCCGGCGTGCCGAGGGCCGTGTCCGTGTTCGAAGTGCCGTCAAGGAGGTAGTTGTTCGAAGTCGGCCTGGCGCCGTTGATGCTGATGGCGCCGCCAGCGTCCCTTCGCATGGAGCTCTGCTCGCCCCGGGTTTCGACCGCCCCGTTGCCTAGGAATAGCAACTGCAGGAAACTGCGCCCGTTGAGCGGCAGCTGCGTGACTTGCCGCTGGCTCACGATGTGACCGACGGCGGCCGTCTCGGTGTCGATCGCGGCCACAACGCCCGCAACTTCGATCGTCTCGGTCACCTCGCCGATCACCATGTCGAAGTCAACCCGGAGCGTCTGGTTGACGTTGAGGACAACTCCCGTCCGGCGGGCCTGCTGGAAGCCTTCCGTATTGGCCTGGACGGTGTAGATTCCCACCGGCAGGTAGGGAAATGTGTAGTCGCCACGCTCATTGGTCGAGGTCTCGCGCTGTAGGCCTGTCTCCTGGTTGGACACCGTAACGCCGGCCCCCGGCACGACGGCCCCGGTCGCGTCCGCGACTGTCCCGTTGATCTGTCCTGTCGCCGTCTGCGCGGACATGTGGCCCGGAATCAAGACGAAGACCGCCAGCGACAGCGCTAGCCCGATCCGCCTCCATTGCATTGAGATCACTTGGGATACCCCCCTTGATACCTGTGGAGCCCCACCCACCTCGGATAACTAGCCAACTCGGTCCGCAAGCGGGGCAATTCGAAATGAACCGATTGAGAAGATTTTATCAGACCCTGCGACCGTTGCCGACGCTTACGACAGTACTTCCCTCACCACTCGGCCAGCGGTGTCGGTCAGGCGGAAGTGCCGGCCCTGATACTCATAGACCAGCCGCTCATGGTCCAAGCCGAGCAGGTGCAGAATCGTCGCCTGAACGTCATGGACCGCCACGGATCCGCTGGTAGCGTTGAATCCGAACTCATCCGTGGTTCCGTGCACGACGCCCGGCTTCAGGCCTGCCCCGGCCATCCAGATCGAGAAGCAACGACCGTGGTGGTCGCGGCCGTAGTCATCCAGCCGCATCTCTCCCTGGGCGTACGGCGTCCGCCCAAACTCCCCGGCCCAGACCACTAGAGTGTCGTCCAGCATTCCCCTCTGCTTCAGGTCCCGCAGAAGGGCTGCCGAGGGCTGGTCAGTGTCCCTTGCGGACACCGGAAGCCGCCGGGGCAGTTCCTGATGGTGGTCCCAGCCCCGATGGTAGAGTTGCACGAAGCGCAGGTCCCTCTCGGCCAAGCGCCTGGCGAGCAGGCAGTTCGCGGCATATGTGCCCGGAATCCTCGAGTCCTCGCCGTAGAGTTCGTACACCCAGTCCGGCTCCCCTGATACATCCATCAGGCCGGGAACGCTGGCCTGCATGCGATAGGCCAGCTCGTACTGGTCAATCCTGGCCTCGATCTCGGGATCTCCGGAGCGACCGCTCGCCAGACGATTCAGGGACGAGAGACCGTCCAGGAAGATCCGGCGGCGGCCTCGGCTGATGCCAGGCGGATCGCTCAGGTACAGGACCGGATCGCCCTTCGGGCGCAGCGGCACGCCCTGATGGCGGCTTGGAAGGAACCCGGCCCCCCAAAGGCGGGCCAAGAGCCCCTGCCCGGCCGGCCCCTCGCTGGCTACCGAGTGCAGCACGACAAACGCCGGCAGGTCCTGATTCGCGCTGCCGAGGCCATAGTGAACCCATGCGCCCAAGCTGGGCCGTCCGGGCAGCTGGCTGCCGGTCTGGAAGAAGGTGATGGCAGGGTCGTGATTGATCGCGTCGGTGTGAACGGCACGCAGGAGGCAGAGCTCGTCGGCGACCTCTCCCGTGAAGGGAAGCAGCTCGCTGAGCTCCATCCCGCACTCGCCGCGCGGCTCGAAGGCAAATGTCGAAGGCATCGCCTGATAGCTCTTCTGGTGCGCAACCATGCCGGTCACGCGCTGGCCGTTGAATACGGTCTCCGGTATCTCCTCTCCCGCCCGGCGGGAGAGGACCGGCTTGGGGTCGAAGAGGTCGACGTGCGAAGGCCCGCCCGACTGGAACAGGAAGATCACCCTGGCAGCCTTCCCGGAAGGCTGCGCCGCCTCCGGAAGGCCTGACGAGTCGCACGCAGCCAGCCATTGGAGCCCTGCCGCGCCGAGGCCGTAGCCCGAGCGGAAAAGCAGATCCCGCCGAGATGGCTGTACCGGCAAGCCTGTCATCTCTTCGTGATGGCCTCGTCCAGATTCAGCACGAGGCTGGCCAGCGCCGTGTAAGTGGCCCACTCGTCCAAGCTCCAAGGGCCGCGGGCCGCATGTCCCGCCACCTCGCCGGCCGCAGCCCTGTCCCATCGATAGGAACGCATCAGGCGCGCGAGCGCGTCAAGCATCACTGCCGATTCCTCTGGCAGCGGCTTCCGGCCGAGCACGAGGCGAAACAGTGCATCGGATCGAGCCCGCGCACCGGGCGCCTCCTCCAACACTTGGGCAGCGATCTCCCGGGCCGCCTCCGTGAATACCGGGGCATTCATGAGGGCAAGTGCCTGCAGGGGCGTGTTTGTCACTTGACGCCTAGCCGTGCAGACCTCTCTGGCGGGGGCGTCGAACACCGTCATGAGCGGATGCGGAAGCGTGCGCTTCCAGAATGTGTACAGGCTTCGCCGATAGAGATCCTCCCCGGCCCCTTGGTCCCAAGTCGTCCCCGGGAACGCCTCGCCGACCACTATGCCCTCGTAGAGGCCCTCCGGCTGCTGTGGGCGCACACTAGGCCCACCGACCTGAGACCCGAGGAGACCCGCCACAGCTAGCGCTTGGTCCCGAATCGCCTCTGCCGGCAGCCGAACAATAGGCCCCCGGGCAAGAAGGCGGTTGTCCGGATCGCGACCTCGCAACTCCGGACGGCTCCCGGAAACCTGCCGGTATGTGGCGGAGAGCACGATCTGGCGCAGCAGCCGCTTGACGTCCCACCCGGAATCGACGAACTCAGCCGCCAACCAGTCGAGCAGGGCGGGATGGCTGGGCGCCTCGCCACGCGTGCCGAAGTCCTCGCTCGTCCTGACAAGCCCGGAACCGAAGAACTGCTGCCAGAGACGGTTCACAACCACCCTTGCAGTGGTTGGATGGTCCGGACGGGTCAGCCACCGCGCCAGGCCCAGGCGCGTCTTGGGCTGGCCCTTGGGCCAAGCGCCGAGCAACGCTTCCGGAACACCTGGGGCAACTGGCTCCCCCGGAGCGTCATATCGGCCGCGGCGGAGGACGCGCGTCTGCCTAGGGACGGCCAGCTCGCGCATCACCATGGTTGTCGGAAGTTCGCGTCGCAGCCCTAACAGGCGGCGCCGGGCGGCCTCGGCAAGGCTCTCGGAACGGAGCGCTCTGAAGAGCCAACCACGCTCGCGCGCCGACCTGGCCCGCTGGAGGGCCCAAGGCAGGGCCACAGATTCGAAGACATCCTGCAGATCGCGCTCCGGCAGGGCCTTCCGCCAAACGCCCAACTCGTCGACCCGACCGCTAAAGCGCTTCGCCTGCCTGCCATTCTCGAGCCCAATACGATATGGCTCGCGAAACGATGCGGCGGACTGCAGGTCGTCGTTCAACACCTGCGTCGCAACTTCCCGGCCGTCGACGAACAGCCGTACGGAGCTGGCGCGCGCCCGCGGCGTCGTCTGGTCCGGCAAGCTTGCGTAGCGTGCAGCAGCTTGGTGCCACTGGTTGGGACGGATGCCGGCGCCTTGGCTGCGCACCGTGATCGAATACGAGGGGAATCGGTGGCTGAGCCGCAGCTCGATCTCATCTCCCACAATCCGCAACTGGATGCCTGCGCCGTGCACGGCCGACGCCTGGTCGGGGTCGTAGTCAATCGCCGAGAACAGGGGCGCGTCGGACTGGGGCCTGTCCGCTCTTAGCCAGAGGCTGAGCGTGAAGTCGCCGCCTGAGCTCAGTTCGCCGAGCTCGGCTCCGCCGAGTTCCGTTGGAGTGCACGCCGGGCCTGAAACGCCCGGAACGGCACCATCACCGCAGGCGACCGACAGGTCGGGGAGGCTCGGGCGACGGGGTGCGCGCAGCGCCTCCAGATCGTCGGTCCCCGGCTGCCACGCCGCGAGGGCCTGGCGCTCCTCTCTCTCTAACCGATCGACCGTTTCTTGCAAGGCACGAAGCTGCAAAGCTTGGGACGATATGGGAGCGGCAATGAAGGGAGCGGCGTTGGCCACCCTTCCGGCCTCGCCGTACTCTGGCTGGTTGTTGAAGAATGCGAAGAGGCGGTAGTAGTCGCGCTGCGAGAAGGGGTCGTAACGGTGGTCGTGGCAACGGGCACAATCTAGGGTGATCCCGAGCCACGCCATCCCGACGGTCCGCACACGGTCGGCGACGTACTCGACTCGATACTCCTCGTCGATGATGCCGCCTTCCGAGTTGATTCCGTGGTTGCGGTTGAAGCCCGTGGCGATGCGCTGGCCGAGAGTTGGCTCGGGCAGCAGGTCGCCGGCCAGCTGATCGGTGATGAAGCGATCGTACGGAAGATTGCTGTTGAACGCGTCGATCACCCAGTCCCGCCAGGGCCACATCGAGCGCTCGGAAT
>JAJDWM010000372.1 GCA_022825595.1 Bryobacterales bacterium
CTTGGTGAACAATGCGGGCATGGCTCCTCGCGAGCGCAACGACATCCTCGTGGCAACGGAGGAAAGCTTCGACGAGGTCCTCCGAACCAACCTTCGGGGTCCCTATTTCCTGACGCAGGGCGCGGCCAGGCTGATGCTCGAGGGAGGTGCTGGCCGAATCGTGTTTGTCACATCGATTTCCGCCTACACCGCATCCACGAGTCGCGGAGAGTACTGCGTGTCGAAGGCGGGACTGAGCATGACAGCCCAGCTATACGCCAGCCGGCTGGCGGGCGAGGGCATTGGAGTGTTCGAGATCCGCCCGGGAATCATCGAGACAGACATGGTGGCCCCCGTCTTGGAGCAGTACCGCCGACTGGCCGCGGAAGGGCTGCTGCCGCAGGGCCGACTGGGCCGCCCCGACGACGTCGCCAGAGCGGTCCGTGCCATCGCCGACGGACTGCTGGACTACTCCTCCGGCCAAGTGCTCGACGTGGACGGAGGCTTCCACACCCGCACGCTGTAGGCGGGTCCCGGGAAAGGCCGGCAGACCACTTGGCCCGGCCCACGGCCCGGGTCAGTGACGGCGGCGTTCCTTGAGGCGGGCAGCCTTGCCCTTGAGCTTGCGCAGGTAGTAGAGCTTTGCGCGCCGCACCCTGTGGCGCTTGACGACCTCGATCTTGCTCACGATCGGCGAGTGCAGCGGAAAGATCCGCTCGACTCCCTGGCCGAAGCTGATCTTGCGCACGGTGATCGTCTCGCGGATTCCGGGGTTGTTGCGGGCGAGGAGGATTCCCTCGAAGACTTGGATGCGCTCCTTCTCGCCTTCGCGAATGCGGACATGCACCCTGATTTGGTCCCCGGGCTCCAGCGCAGGGACGGACTCCTTGCGGTGCGCCCGTTCGACCTTCTCGATAATTGCGTTCTGCATGGTCCACTCTCCCGTGATTGCAGGCGGCCCGCCGCACGTGCGGGTGCCGCCGGATTCCTAGTCGTGCCTATCCCGGCCCGGGCACCTCCCCTGCGGGCAGCAGGTCGGGCCGGTTCGCCCTAGTCTTATCCAAGGCTGCCCGGCGCCGCCACTTGTCCACTTCGCCATGGTGCCCGCTGAGGAGCACGGCCGGGACTTCCCAGCACTGCGACGGTGAACGGGGAGGCCGGTACTTCGCCGGCCGCGTGAACTGAGGGAAGTCGAGCACTCCGAGAGTGCCGGAACCGAGCGGCGTGAACGATTCCCGCCGCGTCGAGTCCGCATTGCCCACAACGCCCGGGCAGAGGCGCGCGACGCCGTCCACGACGGCGCCGGCGGCCCACTCGCCTCCGCTGAGCACGTAGCTCCCCACGGACAGCTCCTCATCGACCAGATGCTGTGCGACGCGCTCGTCCACGCCTTCGTAGCGGCCGCAGACAAGGACGATCTCGCTGCGCCCGGAGAGCCGCTGGAGCACGGCCTGGTCCACCAGCTTCCCTTGCGCCGACAGCAGCACCCTCCACGGTGGGGCACCCCCACCGTGTCCGGCGATCTCGGCCAGTGCGTCATCGATCGGCTGGACCTTCATGACCATGCCCTCTCCGCCGCCGAACGGCCGGTCATCCACGGTTCGGTGCACATCCGATGTCCACTTCCGCAGGTCGTGCAGGACGATCTCCACCAGGCCTGCGTCGCGGGCCCGGCCCAGAACGCCGCACGAGAACGGCCCGTCGAAGAACTCCGGGAAGATCGTCAGGATGTGAAACCTCACGTCAAACCCTCAGCTCTTCCATGCCCTGCGGCAATCGCGCCAAGATGCGCTTGGACGAAATGTCCACATTGGGACAGATCTCTTCCACGAACGGTACGAGCAGCTCTCGGCGAGCGGTGTCGATGACAGACAGCAGCAGTACGTCTCCCGGCGGATCGTAGACCTCGTCGACGACTCCCAAGTCCTTCCCGGTCAACTCCTCCACCACCTTGCATCCGACCAAATCGTCGATGAAATACTCCCCCTCGACAGGCGGGCTGAGCTCGGCCTTGTCCATTCGTGCCTTTGCCAACCTGAGGCGCTCGGCGTCGGAGATCGACTCGAAGCCGGCGAACTTCAGGATCAGCCGCCCGTTGTGCTCCCAAGCCCACTCGACCTCCAATTCGAGACTCGTGCGGTCCGCCAGAATGACGTTCAGCCGACGCCCTCGTGCGAAGCAGTCCATGTCGCCGACAAGGTTCTGGGCAGCGACCTCCCCCTTGTTGCCGCGAGGGCGGCTGATCTTGGCAACCGTGAGGTAGGTTGCTTCCGCCTTCATGCCTTGCCTCTCGCCAACTGTCTCGCGGGCTCAGTCGGTCTCCAAGATCTCAAGGGCGTAGCGGCGCCTCCGCTGCACGCCCATGGCGCCCAGAAGGACCCGGACGGACCTCGCGTTGCGGCCCTTCTTGCCGATGACCCTTCCCAAGTCCGAAGGATCCACCGACAGCTGGATCACGCATCTGCGGCTGGCGTCAACCGCTTCCACTTCAACTTCGTCAGGGAGGTCCACCAGAGCCTTGGCAATGACTCGGACCAGCTCGACCGCGGATTCCGTATCCCTGCTCATCAAACCCCCCAGATTGGGCCCGCATGAATGCTGTGCGCTGGTTGCCTCAAGAGCCGTCCGGCCCGCGGCCGTCGGAAGACTTGGGCGGTCCTGCGACTCCAGCCTCGGCGGCTAGAGCTTCCTCCAGCTGCCGATCCATCTCCTCGTCTGCCAGATCGTCCTGCGAACCGAGCGCGGCGGATCCCTCCGCAACGGGCGCGCCTGGTGCTGCGGGCTGCGCCTGGGCAGGAGGAGCCTCCTCCACCTCCGGCTCGGGCTGCGGTTCGGGCCTGGCGGCGGCCTGTTCGGCGGCCTCCGCCTCACGCTGGGCCTCGCGCTCGTCAAACACCTTCAAGAGTCGCCGGACCCTGTCCGAAGGCTGGGCGCCGACACTCATCCAGTAGGTGATGCGGTCCCGCTTCAGGACCACCTCGATCGGATCTTTCCTCGCGTTGTAGTGCCCGACTATCTCGATGCTGCGGCTATCCCGCGCACGCCGCTTGTCCATGACAACGACCCGGTAGCTCGGCTTCTTCTTTGCTCCTGTCCTTGACAGGCGAATTGCAACCATCTGACTCCTCCGATTCGAGCGCGTGCCTTCAGCGCCCCAGCAACTTACCGAGATCCATGCCGCCTGGAGCCGCGGGACGGGCCCGGAAGCGGCGTCTGCGGGACTTTCGCCTGCGCTTGGCCCGTTTCCTGTTACTGCCCTTTCGCCGCGAGAACCCGCCGGGGCCACCGTGGACGGCGCCGCGCAACATATCCCTCGTCATGCGGAACTTCTTGACAACCTGGTTGACCTGCTGCACGGTCGTGCCGCTGCCGGCGGCGATGCGCCGGCGGCGACTCCCGTTCAGGAGATCGACGTTGGACCTTTCCTTGGCGGTCATCGAATTGATGATGGCCTCGGTGCGGGAGATCTCCTTCGGGTCGATCTCGGCATTGCGCAGCTGCTGGAACGGTCCGCCACTCGGCAGCATGTCTAGCATCGACCGCAGCGAGCCCACCTTGGTGACCTGCCGGATCTGCTTGCGGAAGTCCTCCATCGTGAACTGGTCCGTGCGCATCCGGCGCTCCATCTCGCGCGCCTGCTTCTCGTCGACCTCCCGCTCGAACTTCTCGATCAGGGTGAGCATGTCGCCCATTCCCAAAAGGCGGGACACGATGCGGTCTGGATGGAATACCTCCAGAGCGCGCGGCTTCTCGCCGGTGCCTATGAACTTGATCGGGCAGCCTGTGGCCCTGCGGATCGAGAGGGCCGCCCCGCCCCGCGCGTCACCGTCGAGCTTGGTGAGGACGACTCCCGTGACCGCCAGACGGTCGTGGAACTCCGCCGCGGACCTGACGGCGTCCTGGCCCGTCATGGCATCCGCGACGAATAGGATCTCTACCGGGGCCAGCTTGGCCTTGAGTTCCTCAAGCTCTCCCATTAGCTGGTCGTCCAAGTGAAGCCGGCCGGCCGTGTCCACGAGCACGGTGTCGCGACCCGTCTGCCTAGCGTCGCGCAGGGCGCCGAGCGCCAGCTGGAGCGGAGTGGACTCGCCCTCGGTCCCCCGGTAGACCGGCTGGCCGATCTGGCCAGCGATGATTGCTAGCTGCTCGCGGGCCGCCGGGCGGTGCACATCGACGGAGACCATCAAAGGCGTGCGTCGCTGCTTGGAGAGCCAGAGGGCGAGCTTGCCGGTCGACGTTGTCTTGCCGGATCCCTGCAATCCCACCATCAGCACGACGCTCGGCGGCCGGGAGGCCCGCCGCAGCCGCGCTGCACCAGTCCCAAGAACGGCGACCAGCTCATCGCGAACGATCTTGAAGAGCTGCTCCGTGGGCGAGAAGGATGTCAGTACCTTCTGGCCCAGCGCCTTCTTCCGCACGCTGGCAATGAACTGCTTGACGACCGGAAAGCTGACGTCAGCCTCGAGCATGGCCACGCGGATCTCCCGCAGGCCATCCTGGATGTTCTGCTCGGAGAGCTTGCCCTGCCCGCGGAGATGCTTGAAGGTCCGCTGCAGCCTTTCTGAGAGACTTTCGAACATCGGAACCTGGGCTGGCCCACCTATCGGGGCCGTTCAACCCCCGGCTAGGTCACTGGCAAGGGGGGTACGGCGGGAACGGCTCGGGCCTGCCGGACTGCTACCGGACAGGCACTAGCCCATTGTATGCCGTGCCGCGCATGGCGGTCAATCTTGGGCGCGTCCGGCAAGCGGTCCTGCCTCGCTCGCGCGAAGGCTGATGGCTGGATGGCACACAACTCGGCCAGTACATCCTCGGACTGTGGGTAAGCCGAAACCGGTCGGGCGGCACTCGGGCAATTTGACCCGCGTGGCGTTAGGCTTCGGCGGATGCCGTGCCCAGGAGGGCAGCCCCGACATCCGGCCCTCTAGTGGGCTGCTCTCGCTCCTGTCCAGTGGCGCTGCTCTAAGCTCAAGACTGATACACGTGCCAGTCGTGACGAGTTGTCTGCGTGTCTGCGCACGGCGATCGGACGAAGAGATGACACTTAATGACATGACCAAGACACTTCGGTGCTACGCCTATGGTCACGGTAGCAACTGGCAGGCGATCTGCATCGACATTGACATAGCAGTTCACGGTCGTACCCAGCAGCAAGTCAAGGATCGACTCACGGCGAGTGTGAACTTGTTCCTAAGGGACCTGCTTGAATTCCCCTAGAAGACCAGCGACACCTCTTGCAGCGCAAGTCACCGTGGCACACTCGGACCAAACTGGCATGTATGGCTTGGCTCCGTTGGGGGACCCTGGGTGACGCATGGCCGATGGCGCTCCCATTCTCCATCCATCGGACGGCGCTCGCCTAGCGAAACAGTCCCCTTCCAAGGCCGGACTGGTGGCGAATCGCCCCAGGTGTCCCCTTGGGAATGTCCTCGGACTCCTTTCCGCTCAGGATCACCGATCTTGGGCGGCCGCACACAGTCTTTTGGTAAACGCGGTGGCCTCCCTTGTGTCGTTGCTCAACAAGTGTCCGGCGACGACTAGATTCTTCGGAGAACGACAATTGGAAGTTTCGGGTTCGGGCCCCGGGACAATGCTATTGGTGCTCCTCTCCAAGGGAGGTAAAATGGATATAGACGAACATATTGTATTATTGATGGCGTAACTCAAGAGAGGCAGGCCGCTGGCTACGGCAGGGGCTAAGGCGGGCATGAGCCAATCGACAGCCCGCAATTGAAAGGGGCGCGGCGAGTTGCCGAGCGCGTGCCGCAAGCCGCGCAGGCGGCGCATGCGCGCCGACCCTTTCGAACGGGACTGGGCGGATATCGAGGCCTTCCTACCGCGCGATCCGGGGGTGTAGGCAAGGGCGGTCTTCGAGTGGCTGCATGGCGAGCACGCCGGACAGTACAGGGACGGGCAGCTGCGCACGCTGCAGCGGCGCTTCCGGCGGTGGCGCTTGGAGAACAGGGCCCGAGCGGGAGCTGTTCTTCGAGCAGGAGTGGCGGCCAGGTCAGCAGTGCCAGTCCTGCTTCACGCACACGGGCAGCCTGGGCGTGACCTTCCTGGGGGAGGCGTCCGGGATCACCGGGGCATGGCCTGACGGGAGCGGCATAGGTCCATGGAACGTCCAGCGTCACCACCATATAGGTTGGCGCGATTTCGATGTGTTGCCCGAACTGAACGGGCAGACCCAGCCTACTCAGGCCGTCATCAACGCCATGCTTGGATGAATCCCCTCATTTGCGCAGAGTAGTGCCACCACGAGGCGAAGGTCGCAGATCTCCGGATCTCCGGAACTGTGAGTCTTCGCCGTCCCCCTTTGGCGCGGTGCACCCAGAACGTCGCCAGATCCCTGTGAATCCACACCAACC
>JAJDWM010000126.1 GCA_022825595.1 Bryobacterales bacterium
CCACACCGCCGCGCCTGATTCAGAAGCATCGGGGGCAGACCTTGGACGAGCTCTCGACGATCAACAATCAGCAGCCGTTCCACATCTACGGAACGTCGCGTGTTCGGGACTCCGCCGGTCTGTCCCATCCGTTCGATGTGATCGTGAACGACGCTACTGGCGAGGCGGGAACGGAGAGCCCGATCCGTGGCCCCGGGCCCGCTCTGGTCCAGGTCTCTCGCGAGGCTCAGGCAGAAACGGTCGCTGGCGACTGAGGGGACCATCGCCCGCCTGAGGCCCGGCCCAGTCGGGCAGCGCCACCGATGCGGACGCGCCAACCCGGACAGGCATGCCGTTGGGGGCTTGGGATCTGCGGTGATGTGTTCCGGGCCCCACCGGTTCTGAGACTGGATGGGCGACTTGCACGGAGCCACGGCGGCCGTACAGATTCTCGGGTCAGCAGCCCACTGGCGGTCTGAAGGGGGCACTTCGTAGACGAATTGTCCAGAGCTTGGCTCAGGGGCTGGACCGCGGGCGGCGAGACCGGCGCGGCGAGGCAACGAGGGCGAATAATGGGCGAGTCCGGTCGACCGGTGGCGGGCCTCCGCTGCTGATATCCTGCAACACATGACCGACCAACAGGCTCAGGAGTTGTACCAGCTTGTGACCGGACGTCCCGCCCCTTCGCCGGCGGACGCCGCGGCCGCCCTGAAGGAGCGATTCAGTGCCGACGATCTGGCCGACGGTTCGGCCGTGTCCGCGTACGGCGGCGAGTTTGTGTGGGCGATCCAGAGCTCGAAGCGCCCCCACCTTTACGTCGATGACGAGCCTGCGGCGGCGATGACGCAGTTGCCGGGAGACCTGTGGATGCACGCCCGGAGGGTGCGGACCGGAACTTCCCACGCCCACTACTACCGGGTTGGCGGGTCCATTCTCGGCGGCAAACGCTTTGACACCGCGGCCTACGGTGAGGACTCCTACTCCCAAGACGGGGTGCCCCGTGGGGAGCTCTCGGAAGAGCTGTTCCACGAGAGCCCGACCTACCGCGGCTGGAAGGTGTCCTACTGGCTATACGCCTCGCCCGGAGTAGACCCTTCGGTCCCCTCGGCAGTCATGGTGTGGCAAGACGGGCACCGTTTCTTGGAGCGCGACAAGCGGTCGCGGATCCAAGTGGTGGTCGAGAATCTGGTCCACAAGAAGCGGCTGCCGCCCATGGTCCTGGTGCTGATAGCGCCCGGCTATATCGGCAACCACGACAATTCGGCATCCTACGCTCCAAGGGCCATCGGACACATGCGGAGCCTTCAGTACGACACGTTCAATGACGACTACAACAGGATGGTTGTGGACGAGATCTTTCCCGTGGTCGAGAAGACGTACCGACTGCGTTCTGACGGCTACAGCCGGGCCATCGGCGGCCAGTCGTCCGGTGGGATCTGCTCGCTCAACGCCGCATGGTTCCGGCCCCACGCCTTCAGCCGCGTGCTGTCGCGGATCGGGAGCTACGCAAGCATCCAGTGGCGCTGGGGACAGGAGAACCCTTTCGGAGAGTACCCGCTCGGGGCGTACGGGGACCAGGATCCCAGCGAGCCGCTCGACGGGGGCAACATTTGGCCCTTCCTGATCCGCAAGCGCGAGCGGCGCAACATCCGCATCTGGCTCGGTGACGGCACCTATGACCTCGAGAACGCCCACGGCAGCTGGCCACTGCAGAACATCCAGCTGGCGAACTCGCTCAAGATGAAGGAGTACGACTTCAAGTTCAGCTTCGGCAACGCCCAACACAGCACCGTCTACGGGGACTCCGAGCTTCCCCAAGCCATGGCGTGGCTGTGGCGCGACTACGACCCGATGCTGACGCACCAGACGTACGTCATGGATCCCGCGGAGAAGGGGAAGCCCTACTTCAGGGTCAAGATCTTCAACCGCTGAGGGCAAGCCGGCCGGGCTTTCGCGAAGGCAGCTGCGCACGTCCGAGCCGCGCTGGGGCGCCGGCAAATCGCCGGGTCCCAACCGGTCACTGTGTGCCCGGGAGACCCCTTCGTGCGTTACCATTGGTGAGTCGCCCGTCCGGCAGACCCGATTCACCATGGCTATTGACGCAACCCGCCGCTCGTTCTTCCAAGGCATGTTCGGTAGCGCCGCCTCTGTGGCGCTGGCTCAGCAAGCCTTGGCCCAGCAGGACAGCGCCAACGGACTGCCGACCCGCAGGCTGGGCCGGACTGGTGAGCAGGTCTCGATTCTCTGTCTCGGCGGATGGCACATCGGTGCCGTCGAAGACAAGAACGAGGCAGTCCGGATCATGCACGCCGCGATCGACGAAGGCATGACCTTCTTCGACAACGCCTGGGACTATCACAACGGGGGTTCCGAGGAGATCATGGGCCGTGCGATGGCGGAGGACGGCAAGCGCGACAAGGTGTTCCTCATGACCAAGAACTGCGAGCGCGACTACGAGGGGTCCATGCGCAACCTCGAGGACAGCCTGCGCCGAATGCGCACGGACCGCATCGATCTGTGGCAGTTCCATGAGATGGTCTACGACTCGGATCCGGACTGGGTCTTCGACAAGGGAGGCCTAAAGGCTGCTGTCGAAGCGCAGAAGGCCGGAAAGGTGCGCTACATCGGGTTCACGGGCCACAAGGATCCGAGCATTCACGCCAAGATGCTCAACAAGCCCCACGAGTGGGATGCGGCGCAAATGCCGATCAACGTGATGGATGCCCACTACCGGAGTTTTCAGAAGCAGGTCGTTCCCCTGTGCCTCGCGCGCGACGTGGGCGTCGTCGGCATGAAGAGCCTTGGGGGCGGCGCACCGCGCGGTGCGATTCCCGCTAACACTTCGACGACCCATGAAGAATGCCGCCGCTATTCTCTGAGCCAGCCGATCTCCTCGTTGGTGGTGGGGGTTCTCTCGATGGAGGAGCTGATGGCCGAGATCAAGATTGCACGCGGCTTCAAACCCATGAGCGACGACAAGAAGGCTGTGCTCCTTTCCAGGGTTGCGGACGTGGCCGGCGACGGGCGCTTCGAGCGCTTCAAGTCGACCCAGGACTTTGACGGAGCGCATCACCGCAGACAACACGGCTTCGAGGTGTAGTCCAATTAGCGTTCCACCATCGACTCTTGCAGCCTGACGCCCCAACAGGGGTGAAGATCTCGTTGCATTGGCGGTGGCGCTGGTTCCGCACCGCTCGTCCGCAGTACCTAGGCAATTGCCCGCGACGTTCCTGTGGGGAACAGTGGCCCTCGATGCCGGACGCTGTACTTGCGCACCCTCCTCTTTACGCCTTGGGGCTTCACTTGCCCCCGGCGCCGGATGGTCGGTACCGCATGAGTGAACGGGAGACGCTCAGAGTCCTCGTTCGCCGCAGGCGCAGCCTCGTGGTGAATGCTGGGCGCGGTGTGGTGGGTCAGCAGCAAGCCACTGAACTCCTGCCGCACCATCGTGGGCGTCCTGACGTGCGGATGGGCGTGCAGCCAAGGACGTGTGTCTTGATCTCGTCGCAGGCTGTGTCGACTTCGTGGCGCTCGTTGTACACCACGGCCAGTTCGACAGCCGGCGCGCGCTGCGGGTCGTGCAGCGTCGTAACCAGCCGATACAGCTGATCCCCGATTCCGGGACCGTGCATTCGACGACCCGCATGGGCATGCCGGCATACGTAGTTCGGAACGAGCCATCCTCCAGCACCTGCCCCACCGGTAACGCGGCTCGCTATCGGGCCACGTCATGACCTGCACCGCAGCAGCTCATCCCAACACACCACGAAAACTACCAAGTGGACAGCATTGGCCCCTAGCTCAACTGGGCGACCGACAGCTGCAATCCCACACGAGAATCGCAACCGACAGCATCTCGGGTCCAAGGTCTGGCACAAGCCCCCACGACGACATCAAGACTCTGGACACCCAATCGCCCACAGCTTGTGCCCATTAATCGGGACGTGCTGGAGTCTTGCCAGCGACCTCCCATATAATTCGTATCGTGAGTCGAGCCTTTGAGACAGTGATCGAAAGAGTGTCGGCGCTCGCGCCCGAGGAACAGGACCGAATTGCGCGTTGGATTCTCGGCGAGATGGAGGACGAGGAACACTGGACTCAAGCGTTTTCGAATTCTCAAGCTGCCTTGAGCAGACTCGCCGATGAGGCCCGGACGGATATCAGGGCTGGCAGGGCGACCCAACTCGATCCCGACGAACTGTGAAATCGAGGGCAACGCCCCGTTTCTGGTCTGCCTACCGCACACTGCCGACTGATATTCAAGGGCTCGCAAGGAAAGCGTACCGTCTGTTCGCAAGCAATCCCCGACACCAAAGCCTGCGCTTTAAGAAGGTGCACGGCCACGAGCCGATCTTCTCGGCCCGCGTCGCCCTCGGATACCGTGCCGTTGGTCTCCTTGAGGGTGATGACACTACGTGGTTCTGGATCGGAGCGCACGCCGACTACGACCGACTCATAGCAAGACTCTAATGAAGCCCCAAGGCAGCGCAACCGGTCTGCAATTGGTTGCAGGCGGCCATGAGAGCTTCCCGCCGACGGTCGGCCCCGTTAGGGTTCCGAATATGGTGCGTTGGCCACAGTTGGCCTCCACAGGTGCATTGGGCGAGACAATGGCCCGCGATGCCGGCCCGCGTAGTTGCCCATCTTCCTCTTGACACCGCCGGGATTCAATTCACCCCGGCTCTGCTCGGCGCGCTCCTCGAGAGTCTCTTCAACACTGTGCGCCGAACGTGCCGGTTACGCCTCGTTGAACGGAGCGCCAACGCTGTCTGTGAAGACGCACGGTGAAGTTCGCTCCACCGGGATTGTCGCGGGCGGATCTTGGCGGGCGGGTGAATCTAGCACAGGATGACGAAGAACCTGGACAGTGCCCGGCAGGCACAATCCACGGATCCATCTGCCAACGGCTTGGAACCTA
>JAJDWM010000466.1 GCA_022825595.1 Bryobacterales bacterium
CCCACGACATGCGCAAGGCCCGCAGTCTCAGAAGCGCAGCCGCAGCGCAACCTGCATCTGTCTGGGGGCGGTAGCCTGGCTAACTACCCGGCCGAAGTTCGGATTGCCGAAGACCGTGTTGGGAGCTCCAAAAACAGGATGGTTGAAGACGTTGAATGCTTCCGCCCGAAACTGGATGTTCCATCGCTCCCGGTAGCGGAAGTTCTTGAACACGGAGAAGTCGAGAGCCTCGACGAAGTCGGACCGTAGGGAGGGGTGGACCCGCCCCACGTTGCCGAAGGTGAATTGGGCCGGCCGGAGGAACTCCTCAGTATCGAACCACCGCCTCAGGGTCTGTCCCGAGCCGAGATGGGCGCTTCGCCCGGTGGAATCCGGACGCTGGCCGCCACCGAACGAGCGGCTCGTATTCTGGTTGATCCGAAATCGAAGCGGGAGGCCGCTGTTGAGGGTCCCGATCCCATTGATCTGCCACTGGCCGAGGACGGCATCGAGTGCCTTGCTCCAGCCGCTTCCGAAGCGCTTGCCACGACCAAACGGCAGCTCATACGTGAAGTTGGTGACGAGCCGGTGAGTCTGGTTATAGACGGACACGGAGCGGTCGCAGTGGCGGCAGTAGGCGTTGGTTTCGTTCGAGCCCAGCCATACGTCGTCGCCCCCGTCAGAAATTGTCTTGGCGAATGTGTAAGCCACCATGAAGCTGGTACCCGCGGCAAACCGCTGTTCCAGCCGAGTCTGGAACGAGTGGTAGTTGGAGTTGCCCCAGCCCTGCCTTGGGAGGCGGGCGCCGGGGTACTGCGGGAACGGTGTCAGCAGTTGGCCGCGCTGCACTCTCGGCTGAGCCATCACGCCTGTGGGGATGATGCCGTGAAACGGGTTGTCGACAAGCTGCAAGAGATTGTTGTCGGCCGAAATCAGGTCCGGATGCAGCTGATCGACCTGCCAGTCGAGCGGCAGGTGCGTCCCCTTGCTCCCCGCGTAGGCGCCCTCCCAGAGGAGGTTCGTCCCCAGTGACCGCTGGATCGTGAAGTTCCACTGCTGGTTGTAGGGCACCGGCATGCTGGAAGGGAACGGGGCTTGCGAGACGGGCTGGCCAAGGGCGGCCGCCACGCCGTTGGTGTCTCCTTCGGCGAAGTTGATCCCGTCCGGGAACGGGTCGCTCATGTTGCGGAAGGGCGAGACTCCGTCGAGCGTTGCTAGCCACTGCGTGCTGGCGTTGAATACCGTTCCTGAACCCAGGCGCCCGGCGGCCCCGTAGATCGCCGGAGCGAAGAAGATCCAGTAGCCGCCCCGGATTAGGGTCTTCTCGGATACTTGGTAGGCGAAGCCGAATCGGGGGTTTAGGTTGGCCCACTGGGTCGGGTGCAGCCTGTTGCTGGCCATTCCTTTGCCAGGGAACAGATAGCCCCCACGCACCTCAAACCCCACCTCGTCGCTGACTGGATTCCTGACCACCGGATCAAAGACGGTGATGCGGTCGTAGCGCTCGGTCTTGCCCGTCTCGACATCCCAGCGCAATCCAATGTTGAGGGTCAGTCGGCGATTGACCTTGTAGTCGTCCTGCAAGTAGAGGCCGAAGTACCGATTCGCGCTCGCGGGGCGGTTGTTGTGCGTCAGTGCCCCGGCTGCGCCCGTTCCCATAATGAACGACGCCAGCCCGTGCCCCGCTCTGCCGCTTGGACGTCGAGGGTCCGGACCTTGGGTCATGGCCCGGTTGAAAGTGAACACAGGGTTGTAGGTGCGCTGACTGTAGTTGACGAAGTTGAACCGGAAATCCCCGCCGAACTTGAGATTGTGGCGCCCTTCTACTCGGGTGAGGTTGGCCAGGAGCGTGTGCACCATGATCGACGACTTGTAGTTGAGATGGTGCTGCGCCGCCGGGGCCGTGAAGTCCTGAACGTTGTACCGCGGAAACATCAAGACGTCGGCCCCCTCCTCCATGTACTCCGGGAAACCCAGTGCCGATGGCCGAAAGCCGAGGTGCCCCACCTCCCTGTCCAGAATGGACCGGCCGACTCCCCAACGCATGTTCAGGACGGTCCGCGAGTTGACCGTGTTGGTGTAGTCGATCGCCGCGTTCTGCTGTCGGCTGTAGATGCTCACGCAGTCCGGGTTAGGACAGGCCGGGTTCTCTGGCCATGTCTGCGGCGTGTCGTTCGTATGGCCAAAGTAGTTGTAGCGAACAAACAAGCGCTGGCGGTCGCTGAGGTTGAAATCGGACTTCGTCGTGAGGCGATTGGCGTCGTTGGGACGCGAGAACTGGCCCACCCAGTTGAACTGATTGGTGTGCTGGTTCCCTGCAGTGTTGGCTTCCGGGTAGTAGTCGAGGATGTTGCGGGAAATCGGGTCGATCATGCTCTCCGGGATCGAGTTGTTCGGGAACGGCTCGCGGACAAATCTGCCCGGCGCCGCCGGGTCCGGCCGTGTGGTAAAGGGGTTGTGGATCACCCGAAGGTCCCCACCGGCGTTCAGCGACTCGGAAAAATCACCCTGATGCTGGAGCGGCGTCGGGACCGTGAGGCGGCGCAACGTCGCGGATCTCGCGTACCTCTTCTCCAGATTCACGAAATAGAACACCTTGTTTGAAACGACGGGGCCTCCGACGCTCCCGCCGTACTCGTGCCGCCGGAACTCGCCTAGGGCGCGGCCTGCCGCGTTCGCGAAGAAGTTGTTCGCGTCCATTGAACTGTCTCGCAGGTACCAGAAGGCGGTCCCGTGGACATCATTCGTGCCTGACTTCGTCGCCAGGGTGAGCACGCCGCCACCGGTACGGCCGTACTCGGCCGCAAAGCCGTTCGTCTGTACTCGGAACTCCTGGATACCATCGGCCGAGGGCACGCCAGTCGCGAACTGACGGCCTTCGGCGATGCCGTTCGTGTCGACCGACACGCCGTCGAGCAAGATCGCATTGGAGGACTCGCGGCCTCCGTTCGCGATAAACCGGCCCTGCACGTGGAACGCCTCCCCGATGCCACCGGTCGAGGAAGTGGGAATGCTGGCGTAGACGCCTGCGGTCAGTAGCGCCAGCGAGAACACGTTGCGGCCATTTAGGGGCAGGTCGAGAATCTTCTTGTTCTCGATGACCGCGCTCAGCGTGGACGTGCCGGTCTCCAGTTCCAGCACGTTTGCGGTGACCGAGACTGATTCCGTCACGGCACCCAGTTCGAGGACGATGTCCGCAGAGACTTTTTCCTGGGTCGAGACCGTGATGGCTTCGAGTTCGTGCCGCCGGAAGCCGGCGGCTTCGGCGGAAAGGCTGTAGGTTCCCGGAAGCAGCTGCGTGACGACGTAGAAGCCCTGCGCGTTGGAGGCGGTGCTGAAGATCACATTCCGGCCGATGTCCGTGACCTCAATCGCCACGTCGGGCACGGAGGCACCGGACTGATCCGTAACGAGGCCGGATATCGAGCCCAGAGAGGTCTGGCCGGAAGCGGCCGGCACAAGCGTCGCGGCCAGCACCGCAACTAAGAGCAACAACAACGATCGTGAATTCATGGCGATTCCCTCCTTGCGTGGCCCGACCGTATCACGCCCGGCGCGACCTTGCAACGGGTCTTGGACGGGCAGATCACGTGGGACCAGCAGAATACGGTTGGCGGGACGCACCGGCAGGATGTGAGGATGGTCGGTGCCGCCCGCGAGGTTGCTTGCGGTCGATTTGCTGGGATGGGTGCCGTTGGGCCGGGTCGTCCCGGCGCGTTCGGCGCAGCACCGCAGCCGGGCCTGCTCTTGATCGCCCGGTTGCCAATTCCCTCAGGCCTGGCGTCAGTGTGCAAACATGGTCAATTCCGGGGCCCGCCGCGTCCCAGCGACTCGGCTCCCGGAGCGCCCGAAAACCATCGCCAGGCTCGATCCGATGGCACGCCAGTCTCTTGCCGTATGGCTTTCCGCCCTCAGCTTGGCTGGCGTCGGCCTCGCGCAGCGGGAGACCGCCGGGCTTCCCGAAGTGCAGGCGGCGAGAATCGGCCAGGGCTTGGAACTGGATGGCCGGATAGACGAAGACGTTTGGACGCAAGTTGAGCCGGCCACTGGGTTTGTCCAGCAGAATCCAGATGAAGGGGCTCCGTCGACCGAGCGGACCGAAGTCCGCATCGCCTTTGACGATTCGAGCCTGTACTTTGGCATCATCTGTTTCGACAGCCAACCCGAGAATATCGTTGTCACCCAGAACCGACGCGATGGCGACCTGATAGATACGGACTCGATCCAAATCCTGATCGACACTTACAACGACGGTCAGAATGCCTTCGTCTTCGGAACTAGCCCGACCGGGGTCGAATTCGATGCCCAAGTGACCAAGGCTGGCCAGACCCGGGGATCTGCGGGCGGCCCCGCCCGGGCCGGTGGTGCGGGGGGAGGCGGGGCCCAGCGCGCAGGGGCAGCGGCGTTCAATCTTAACTGGGATGCGGTCTGGCGGGTTCGCTCGCAAGTCACCGCCCGTGGATGGGAGAGCGAAATTGCGATTCCCTTCCGAACCCTGAGGTACAAGCCAGGAGCCGGCCAGACATGGGGATTGAACATCTCGCGAAACCTGCGGCGCCGCAACGAGCTCTCATTCTGGTCTCCGGTCTCGAGGGCATTCGAGTTCACCCAGATTGAGATCGCGGGCCAGCTGCACGGCATCGAGGCCAAGTCCCACCGGAACCTCAAGCTTCTTCCCTACGTGATCGGCGGCCTCTCGAGGGACTACAGGCTCCAAGACGGGACGACCGAACGGAAGCTGAAGGGAGGTCTGGACCTCAAGTTCAGCCTTACGCCTGGGCTGACACTCGACGGCACTGTCAACACGGATTTTGCCCAAGTGGAGGTAGACGACGTCCAGATCAACCTAACGCGCTTCGACTTGTTCTTCCCGGAGAAGAGGCCGTTCTTCCTAGAGAATTCTGGCTTCTTCGAATTCGGCACGCCAAGGGAAGTCGAGATATTCTTCTCCCGTCGCATCGGCTTGGACGAGAACCGACTAGAAGTGCCGATCGACGGGGGAGCCCGGGTGAGCGGCAAGATGGGCAAGTACCAAGTCGGTCTCCTCAATATGCAGACCCGGGACATGGAGGGACGCACCCCCGCGAACAACTATTCCGTTGCGCGGGTTGCCCGTGAGCTCCCGAACCGAAGTTCTGTGGGAGTGATCGCCGTGAACCGGCAGGCAGTCGGAGATCTTGGAAGCGGGCGGGGCTACAACCGCACATTCGGAGCGGACGCGAATATCGGCGTCGGCAGATTCGGCAACTGGTTCAACTACGTGGCTGGCACGCAATCGCCGGGCTTGGAGGGCCAGTCGCACGCATACTCAAGCCGCTTCGACTATGACGACGCAACGCACCGTGTCAGCGTCAGCTACCTAGAGGTTGGCGAACACTTCAATCCAGAAGTCGGATTCGTCCGTCGTGTGAGGTTCCGCAAGCCCAGCGCTTCATATCGCTACACGCACTACCCGACGCGGGGAGCATGGCGATCGATCGAGCCGCACGCCTTCTTCCAGAACTGGTACACCTTGGGGACGAACGAGAAGGAGTCGGGCTTCGAGCACTATCACTTGGATTCGCGCCTGCAGAATGGGGGGCGGCTGGGCTTGGCCTACAACCGCAACTTCGAACTGCTGCGCAAGCCGTTCGAAGTCTTCCCGGGCGTCCGAATCCCGATAGGGGGCTACCAGTTCGGCGAGACGATCGCAAACTTTCAGAGTGATCCAAGCGCGGTTCTGTTCGGTGGAGGGACGTTTGCAGTTGGCGATTTTTACTCCGGTGACATCACGGCGTACAGCTTTAGCGGCGGAGTCCGAAAGGGACAGAACTTGACTTGGACGCTGACTTGGGCGAGAAACAATATAGACCTGCCGGTCGGCAAGTTCCACACCGACCTCGCTAGCCTGCGCTTCAACTGGTCGATCACGCCGAAGAGCTACTTCCAGACGTTGAGCCAGTACAGCAATCGCACGAACCAGCTGACACACAACATTCGCTTGGGGCTGCTGTCCAAGTCCAGTACCGGCCTCTTCGTCGTCTATAACACGGGCATGCTGATGCGGGACTACTTGGATCCTCACAGCGTCGAGCGGCGGCTCGAAACGCAGGCATTCTTCATAAAGTTCAACTACCTATTGGACTATTGAGCGCGGTCGTCGGAATTGAACGCCCCCGAACCGGACACTACGGGGCCGGAGACCGGGCCAAACGCGAAGCCCTACCGTACGATGCTTGGCTGGCAGCCCCTCGCTCACCCTGCTGTCGGGCAGAATCTCCTCTCGGAAGCCCGTTGATTGCGACACCCGACGAATCGAGTGGCCGCCGCGACCTGTTGGCATGCCTAGGCGAGAGCGAACGGCACCGTGGCTCGGCGATGCTACTGGCATCGGGTGGTCCCGCTGGCTCGCAGCCTCCGCAGGATGTGGCGGAGGCGGTGCATCTCGCCCGTCCGTAGGGCAGCGGGCGGCTCGTCAAGGTTGAGGACGCGCACCGAGACTGACAGCGGCCGGGCGATTTGGACGACCGGCTGGGTGGCCGCGTCCGGCGTCCTGCCTGCTTGTCTGGGTCTGGGGAGGATCCTGGTTGGCGAGCAATGACACCGCGTTGCGGCGGAGCCTCTACCAGTCGACCTAGCCGTACTTCGTCGTAGGCATACGGCCCAAGAGGCCGTTCTCCGAGACGCTCAGACTCGGAACTAGGCCCGAGTGCTGATGGACGATCGAGATGCCAATCCGCAGGACGTTCAGCGGGCTTCGAGACTCGACCCGTGAACGGTTGAGGCGGATCGTGCCGGAGTCCGGCCGTGGGAGCGGGAGCCGATTCTCATCAGCATCGACTTGCGTGCCCGTTCTTCTCTACAAGGGCACGAACCGTCGCAGTACCGACGTAAGTGCTGTTCCTGTCAATCGCGCGAGTAGTGCCAATCTTCTTAGCCATCGAGAATGTTCCGGGCATGCCCGAACGTAGCCTTGGGTTTCGGGAACCGTCTGCTTCAGTGCAGTCAGGTCGTAAGCGCTTGAGCGCTTCGTGAGGGGCGGCTGCGGAGCGGGTGGTCGAGGGGGTTGCTCAGTCCTGGGGGAGGAATTTGGCGAGAGCAGTCCTGCTGGGCTCGCAGGCCCTTAGCGGGTAAACGAGGTTCCTGCGGCCTGAAGCGCGGGCACGACGAATCCGGCCGGTGGAACGGCAGAGCCACGGGAATTCCCGGACTGTCCCTCGGCCAGCGGCCCCGGGTCCCGGTACGGACCGAGCCGAATCTCTTTGCGTGCCAGTGCCCGCCTCCGTCCCGTCGTCGTCGGACGACTTTGCCACGCAAATGACCACTCGTACCTAAGGATCTCGCTCCGGCGAACGCGTTGGACCCGTGAGGCTCTGCAATCGCTCCTCTAATGCGCGCATTCTCTCCTCAGCGATTCTCGCCCGATCCTCTGCGGCGCTGGCGCGGTTCTCGGCGATCCGCCGCCGCCTCTCGGATTCCCCCAACGAGCCGTTGAACTCTTCGCCTGTCCGCTGGTCTGCGAACACCACTACTGTCGCCCCGTTGTGCCGCTGGGTGCGGAGATCCAGCCCCAACACCCGGCTCCGAAGAAGTCTGCCCCTTCCCGGTCGTTCGACTCGCTCCAACGGGGCATACCTCCCTCCACTGACCGCGTAGCCTTCCAACTCGGTCCCCATCAGCGACCCTTCCGGGTCCAGCCGCCAATATTCGCGCACTCCGATCCTGGCGTACTCTCTCGCCTTGTGCCAAGCGTCGTTCTCCGCCGTTGACGGGGACGCCACTTCCAGCACAAAGTCCGGCGCCTTGCCCTCCTGCCAAATCCTGAATGAGCTGCGGTTCCCGCCGCGCCTCACGCCGAACACCACTTGGACGTCTGGCTGCAGCCATCTCGTCTCATCGCCGCGCTCGTAGTAGACCGCCAGTTCCATCGCCACGAGCACGTCCTCGCGGTCTCGGAAGTGGTTGCGCAACGCGGTCGTGGCCAGCCTGACAGCGTCCCCGTGCCAGACGCTCTGCGCGACCCAATGCCTTTCCGGGTACTCGACTTCGTCGTGTTCCCGCGACGCCGCCTCGGCCGATGGGGCCACGGCGGTGCGTGCCGTCCTTGTGGTGATCGCGACCGACATCTCAGCTCCCAATCCGCGAAAGCGCCCCTTCTTCCTGATCATACGACCGCTAGAAGAGAAGCGCGGGCAGCAGGGCGAATGGGTAACGCCATCGTGACTCCCTGAAACGCTCCGCCAGGTCGACCGGGCCCCTCGGCGGGCATCCAGACCCGCTCAATCGGCAACCTCGCAGCGAGACAACGAGACCGGTCACGCCCGTCGGATCATACTCCCCACTGAATTCTGACTGTCACGGGGGCATCCTCTTCATTGTCTATTGGTATGGACTCCAGCCAGTAGTCTATGCCGTTCGGCACCAAGCTACTATGCGATTCTCGTGCGAGATTGACTTGCCACTGCCAGTCTTCGTCGCTCGTTCGCATGCTGATGAAACCTTCAATTCCTTCCGTCCTGATTTCGAGGGCTTCAAGGTCCCCATCGTCACCGTCTATTGGTTTCTCGTCGGCAGAGCGGCAATTCACAAGCATCCTCTCGGGCGTGAAGTCCGATAACTGACCGTATATATTCATCCGCTCCCAATGGGAGAGTTTGATTCCATACTTGCCTACGGGCAGCCAGGTAAGAATCAACCCCGTGTTCGGCCTGTTGTCTGTGATTGTGAGACTCCTCAGATACTGACTGACGAACGGCAGATTGTCGACGGCGGCGATCGTCTTCTTCGCTCGCTCCGCCAGGCTTAGGTCCGAGATCGGCGGCATCGAACGCATTCGCCCAACGGAACGTGGCTTGGGAGCA
>JAJDWM010000546.1 GCA_022825595.1 Bryobacterales bacterium
CTCCCGCTGCCGAGGAAGAACCTGCGCCCGTGACTGTTACCGCGGGCGAGGCGCTGACGATCTTTTCCGTTGGCCTTGGGCCGCCCGAGACCCCGCCGGAGAATGGCGACCTCGGGGCGGGACTGTCCCCGGCCAACGATCAGCGCGCCTATCTGGACGGGGTGCCCCTGGAGATCTCTTCAGTCCAACTTTCCGAGACATCCGTGGGTGTCTACGAGATGACTTTCGACGTGCCGGAGGGCGCTGGGTCTGGAGGTGTCCTCAGCTGGTACTCGGCAAACATAGGCGCCCGGGCCCTGCTGGGCGAGAACGGGACCCCGGAGCCCCGCTACATGGCGGTGCCCGATGGGGTCGAAAGCCCCGCCCGCCTTGACCTGTCCGAGCTGGATCCTTACAGCGTCGCGCTGACTGGCGCTCTCGATCTCGACGGAGAGTTCTGCTACAGCGGCACGAACTTGCTCGACTTTCGGAATGAGACCGCTACGGTGCTCGACCACTGCCTGTTGCCGTCGTACCCCTTGGCTCCGGGTCAGGCCCAGTACCGACCGTTCGAGGTGTCGAATGGCACTACGGTGCTGGCGGCGCTGGCCGTACCCGAAGGCGATGTCGGCGAGGCACAGACCGACCTGCTGGTGCTGATCGACACGGCGTCGGGCGCCGGTCCGCAAGTGGTCGAGCTGGACGAGCCTGTGGACCGCGTTCAGGCTGCGTTCGGGAACAATCCCGCCCTGCGATTGGAGAAACCGAACGGGGCCGGATTCTACTTGATGAGCCCGGAAGGCGAGCTGATCGGCGACGTCCCAGGGGCGGTGCCGCTTGAGACACCGCCAAATGTGAACGGGAGGTCGACGACCATCGCCCAACCGGCCAATCTGACGGGTTCCGGGGGCTATCGCATGCGGTTTCTCGGCCCGGGTCCGGACTCAGAGGCGTCGGGACCTGCCGCCGTGCTCTTCGACCCACTCGCCAGGGTGGTCTACGAAGGCGCGTACCCCGAAGGATGGGCTCCCGTCTCTCCCCCGCGCCGGGTGAACAATCAGGGCAACGAGGCGGGAAACTCCGTAAGCCCTGCACTCTCGGACTTCAGCCCGAGCTCATCCGTGTTCGGGATTGTCCGGTCCTCGGAGGGCATGCGGGATGCTGTAGTGATCTTCCAGGTGGCGCTCCCGCAGCCGGGGCCGGCCTCTGCGGAAGACGCGACGGACGTGCCCGCAGAGCAGCCTTCGGAGGTGCCCGCAGAGGAGCCTCCAGACACGCCCGCAGAGGACGAGCCGGGGCCGACCTACCCGGATTCGATTTCCGTCGACGTGAGCGTCACTCCTTTCCCGGAAGGGTCGTACGTCGCAAATTGCCACCCTCTGGTGCGCTGGCTGCCCATTCCCCTGACGGGCACACTCGCCCTTGTCGGTGCCCGCGAACCATTCGGCGAGTTCGCCCGACCTCAAGAGAATGAGCTGTGCGTCGGCGACCACCTGATCCTCTTCGATGTCGAGACGGGAGAGGTCAGGACCATCGAGGCCCCAGGACCGCTCGAGCAAGGGGCCAAGGGCACCCTGAACTCGTACCTCTACTTCGCGGACGGGGACCGGGATGTGGCCTTGGAAGCGCCCACCAAACTCCACATCTTCGACGGCGAGACGGAGACCTTCTCGACGGTGGAGCTGCCCGAGAACGCGGGGATTTCGCTCGGCAACCCGGTACAGGTCCAGCAGCTGCCCGGATTGAATCGCATTGCGGCGCTGGCGACCGGAGGGCCGCCGCGAACGAATCCGCGCGGGATCAGTCTGCCGCCATTCCCAGGCAACCGAGGCCTGATGGTCGTGGATCTAGCCGAGGGGACTGCCCAGCGTCTGCCCCTCCCCGAGGACTTCCGGAACGTCCAGCTCGGCCCGAATGCCCTGTTCCAGCAGGGTCGACGCACATTTGGCGTGATTCCGCTGCTAGGCCGGGCGTTCGCAGTTGGCAGGGAACGGGCCGGCGGGCCCGGAAACCCGCCAGGGTCCAAGCTGATCCTGTGGGACTTGGCCACCGGCGAAGGCGAGCCGGTGCCGCTGCCGGAGGGCGGGTCCGCAGTGGGTTATCCGACCGCCGGGGGACCCGGCGCACAGTCCAGCATCTTGTGGGACTTCAGCGCCACCAGCGGGACGGTCACTTACGGTGTGCGTGACAGCGGGGGTGCGGGCGGCCAAGTGGTGGCGATTGGCGTTCTCGGGCCCTGAGCACCTCTCAGTTCATACCGCACATCCCGCCCATGCAGGCGGGTGCGCCGCAGCGCTCGGCGGCCGGCGTGGCGCAAGCGTCAGGTGAGGGTTCGCTCGAGCCAGCCGCGAATCTCGAGTAGACCTTCTCGATCGCCCCGCTGCCGCAGTCACAGGTGTCGGGCTCGGCCGCGGATCCCATCACTAGAGCTTCGAACAGCATGTCGCAGTCGTCGCACTTGTACTCGTAGATCGGCATGTCGCCTACATTCTACTGCGTTCCCGCCAGCTCCTCCCGGATCTTGGCCCGCACCGCTGCCAGGCTGTCCGGAAGGCCCGTCACACGCATTGGGATTCCGGCGCTGGCCCGCACGTGGCCATTGCCGGAGTTCTTCAGGCCAACGGGCGCCAGAGGCGCGCCCGAGCTCTGGGCAGCGGCGAAGGCTTCGTAGCGAAATCGGAACCGGGTCCGCGCGGATGCCGGCACGGACTGGGAGAGGCTGATCACGGCCAAGCCGTCCGAGAGTGCTGCCTCGATCGTCGCTTGCAGGTCCGTCGCAGTGCCGCGCGCGGCCGCAGTGGCAACCAATGGGTCGACCAAGAACGCCTGTGACGGAGCCAGTTCGGAGAAGCCGGTTCGGTCCGCGAAGACAAACTTGGAGCTTGCAACCGCCGCGACCCTGAGGGGGTCGAACCAGTCCGCGCGCCCAACAAGGACGATGCTCCCAGAGTGGAGTCGGACTCCTCCGCGGGTGCGGTACCCCGCTAGCGCACCGCAGATCCTTGCGCCGGCCTTGATGGGGAATCTGGCCGCCCCCGGCCCGGGCGCGAGCCGGGCCACGAGCCCGAACGCCATCGCGGTGAAGCCGATGGCGGCGCGAACTTGCATGGCTCCTGCATGCCGGGCCCCCTTGGCCAAGGCTGACGTTCCCGCTCGCAGAGTGCCGCGGGTCCACACGCGAACCAACTGCAGCCAGGTCGGCGCTGCGGCGGAGGTCTGTGCCCGGCCGCCGTCATAGTCCGCGCGAAGGGCGGAACGCTGGATCTTGCCGCTTGAGGTCTTCGGCACCCTCCCCGGCCGTACGAGCACGACGTCATCCGGCGGTATCCCCACACGGCTGGCGACGGCCTCCGTGACGGCAGAGGCCAGGGCCGCGTATTCGGCGGGGCTCCGCCTTGTCTCGGCGACCACGACCAGCTTCTCGGTTCCGCTGTCCGGGTCGATCGTGCCGAAGGCGGCTACGCACCCCTTTCGGACGCCTTCCGCCTCCCAGGACGCCATCTCGACGTCCTGCGGGATGATGTTCCGGCCTCCCTTGATGATGCAGTCCTTCAGGCGTCCCGTGACGTACAGTTCGCCATCCGCGATGTAGCCTAAGTCGCCCGAGTCCATCCAGCCGTCCGGGCCCAGCACGGCAGCCGTCGCGGCCGGGTTGCGAAAATATCCGTCCGTGCGGGAGGGACCTCGGAATAGGATCCGGCCGCGCGTCCTATCCGGCATGTCCGCGCCCTCGTCGTCGACCACCCTCACTTCGTGGTCCGGCATTGCCCTGCCGTTGCTGACGAACTCCAAGACCTTCGCCGACTTGCCGGCCTCTGCCGGGCGCGCCGAGCCCTGTTGCTCGTACGCTAGGCGGTCGATCGTGTCGACGACGGGGCCGCGCCAGTACGGCGAGTGGGTGAGAGCCACGGAGGACTCCGCGAGACCGTAGAAGGGTTTGAAGCTGCGGCGTTCGAATCCCCACGGGGCGAACCGCCGGGAAAAGCGGCGCAGCGTCGCGGCCAGCACGGGCTCGCCGGCATTGATGGCGACCCGCCATGGCGACAGGTCCACCCCCTCGAGCGCGTTGTCCTCGATCTTTCGGACGCACAGTTCGAACGCGAAATTGGGGGCGGGGCACAGGCTGCCCTTCGAGTCGCTCAGGGCCCACAGCCAGCGCTCGGGACGCACCAGGAAGTCCAGTGGAGACAGCACGGTGATGGGCAGGCCGTGGTAGAGGCTGAAGAGCCAAGAGCCGATCAGCCCCATGTCGTGGTACAGCGGCAGCCACGTGACCACAGCGTCGCTGGGCCGGACTTGGACACAATGTCCGATGCCGCGGATGTTTGCCAGCACGTTGGTGTGCGTGAGCATGACGCCCTTCGGATCGCCCGTACTTCCCGACGTGTACTGGATGAAGCATGTCTCGCTTGGCCGCACTTCCGGGACCGGCAGGCCGCGTCCCCTCTCGGAGAGTTCTCCAGCCCCGAGCATCTCCTGCAAGGTCGGCAGGTGGCTGCCCAATGCGCTTGCCACTGTGCGGACACGGTCGAACGTGATCAGGAAGCGCACGCGAGCGTTCTGCAGAATGCGCCGCTGCCGCTGGATGTAGCCCTCGATCTGGCTGGCCCGCATCGGGGGATAGACCGGAACGGCGATGCCGCCGGCCAGCATCACGCCCAAGAAGGAGCTGAAGAAGTCGGCGCAGGTCGGAAGCATGATGGCCACCGTCTCGCCGCGGCGCAATCCGGATTCCGCAAGTCCGGCAGCGATCCGCGCAGCGCTGTCGGCCAATTCTGCATGCCCGATGTCCGAACCACCGTCGCCGTCCAGCAGGTGAATGTGAACGCGAGCAGGGTCGCGCTCTGCCTGCCGGAGCAGCACCTCGGTCATGCTCGACGCTTCGACCGGGGGAGCGTGGGCCCCTCGAGCCGGCTGGCGGATCGGCCAGCGCCGGGCCTCGGAGAGGTCTTTAGTGCTTGCCGCAAGTGCGATGCGAACCCATCCGGCGGGACTCCGGGCAGACCTGACCCCCTCTTCCGGAAGGCGTGTTCCCAGCGCCTTCTCCAACCGCACCAACAGTTCGACGCGTTCGAGGCTCCCGAGGCCGAGGTCGCCTTCCAGCGAGTCCTTCAGGGACGCTCGCTCCGCGGCCTCGCGGGATCCAAGCTCGCGCAGGAGATCGCGGACCGTCTCCAACACGGTCGCCTCGACAGCCCCATTCTGCCTTCTCGCGGGCGCAGGCATTTGACTCCTAGCCTATCCCGGCCGCGCACCGCTGCCTAGGGTGCGACCATGGGGCAATCTGGGAGTACCATGGGCCCGCGTCTGGCAAGCATCCGAATCTACCCGATCAAGTCCCTTGACCCTCTCGAGTTGGACTCTGTCGGCTTGGCCGCTGGCAAGAGCCTTGCAGGGGACCGCGAGTATGCGCTATTCGATCCCTCTGGCCCGGTCCTGAACACCAAGCGGCTGGGGTCGGCACTCCTGAAGATCCGGGCCGACTACTCCGAGGGCGGGCGCGAAGTGCGCCTTGCCTCGGACGGCCTCCAAGAGAACTTCCGCCTTCCGGAAGACCTCCGAGGCATGGCGCGGTGGCTCGCGGGCCGGCTCGCCCGGCCCGTCTCGGTTCGGCGCGATCCGTCGGGCGGCTACCCAGACGACACGGTGGCGGACGGGCCGACCATTGTCGGCACTGCATCGCTGGCCGCCGTCGCGCGCCACTTCGGTCTATCGCTGGAGGAGGTGCGGCGGCGCTTCCGCGCCAACCTGGAGGTCGAGGGCCTTGAGCCGTTCGGCGAGGACCTCCTGTACGGCCCTCCAGATACCCCACGCCGCTTCCGGCTGGGCGCTGTCGATCTGCTTGGAACCAATCCTTGCCGCCGCTGCTCCGTTCCGACCCGCGATTCGCACGGGCGCGCCGGTCGCGGGTCCTTGCAGCCGGGCAGCTTCGCCGAGTTCCGGGCCGGTGCTGCCCATCCGCGCTCTCTGTTTGCTCGCTACCCCGGGGACTTTCGTTTCGCGGTGAATACGCGCCTTGCCCCGGACCAGCAAGGCAGGCAATTGAGCGTAGGGGACAGGTTGGTGGTTCCGTCCTAGCGCAAGCTCGCGTTGCGCGTTCCTCCCGCGATACACTTGGCGTTTCCACCGTGATGCGGATCCTCTTTGTGGGCGATATCGTGGGTCGCCCTGGCCGCCGGATGCTGCGCGCGCGGCTCAGCGCGATCCGCCACCGCGAGAGCATAGACGTCGCGATCGCGAACTGCGAGAACGCCGCCGGCGGCTTCGGAGTCACACCGAAGATTGCCGACCAGCTGCTCGAGAGCGGAGTCGACGTGCTGACTTCTGGGAATCACGTCTGGGACAAGAAGGAGATCCTTCCCTACATCGACGTGGAGACGCGCCTTCTGCGACCGGACAACTATCCTGACGCTCCGGGTTCCGGGGTCTTCGTAGGCCACAGCGACGGTGGCGTCCCGTTTGCCGTGCTCAATCTCCAGGGGCGGGTGTACCTTCCATCATTGGACTGCCCGTTCCGACGGGCGGACCGTATTCTGGAGCGCATCGACCCGGCCGTGCGCGTTCGCGTCGTCGACTTTCACGCCGAGGTGACCAGCGAAAAGAACGCCTTCGGAGCCTACTTGGACGGTCGCGCAAGCGCGGTGGTCGGGACCCACACGCACGTGCAGACAGCGGACGAGCGCGTCCACCCCCAGGGCACGGCGTTCATTACGGACGTGGGGATGACCGGACCGTCCGTCTCGATCATCGGAATGCGGCAGGACGCGTCACTGAGGCGCTTCCTGACGGGACTGCCGGGACGCTTCAAGCCGGCCTCTGGCCCAGTTCAGCTGTGCGGAGTCGTCATAGACGTGGATGAGCGCACCGGCAGGGCCAGCGCCATCCGGCGCATTGCCGAGAACTCCGCCTGATCTCCCGCCTATAATGGGCCTTTCTCAGGGCCTGTAGCGTGAATCCGCAGAAGACGTTGCTGCGCAAGGTCGGAAAGGCGATCGGCGACTTCCGCATGATCCGGGCCGGTGACCGCATTGCGGTCGGCGTGTCGGGGGGCAAGGACTCGCTGGCCCTCGCGTGCGCACTGAAGGCCCTTTCGCGGCGATCGCCCGTGGAGTTCTCCCTCCACGCCTTCACGGTCGAACAGGGCAAGTTCGTCAGCCCGGTGGACCACTTGGGGGATGTTCTCCGCAGACGGGGCATTCCTTGGACGTACTACGTCGATGAAGCGTCGCTGCGGCTGCTGGACGACCAGCCGGATCACGGCTGCGACATCTGCAGCCGCTTCCGGCGCCGGGCCGTATACGAGGTTGCGTCGCGGCTAGGGTGCAACGTCGTGGCGCTCGGCCACACCGCCGACGACCTCTGCGAAGCGCTCTTGCGGAACTCCCTGTTCACAGGCCGGCTGAGCGCCCTTCCCGCCGTGACGCAGTCGCGGTCTGGAGACTTTCGCCTGATCCGGCCGCTTGTCTACGTCACCGAGGAACTGACTGCGAGGTACACCGACGACGCGGGACTGCCGATCACTCCGTGCGTCTGCTCCCACCGGACGGGGACCGTGCGGGAGAGGCTGCGCACCTTCTTGGCCGACCTGCGATCAGACAATCCCCACGTGCTTGAGAACCTGCTCGCGGCAATGGGCCGGATCGACACCCAGCGCCTGCTCGACCGCAGATTCCTGGAGCCGACCGAACCGCAGCCGTCGCCTTCGGAGACAGCGCCCATGCTCTATCCTGTTGACAGCATTGCTTCAGTGCCCGATCGAGACCGCGGGCCGGTTGGAGTGCCTCCCACGAGTAGCACTGGCTAACCCGCCGAGCGGGGCTGCGATGGGGCACCTCTTTGTTCGGCAGTCACACCCTGAGGGGCGGGTCGCTGGCTGCACCTAGGTTTCAGGCCAGCCTTTGATGCATCACCGAGGCACCAACCCTGCGGGAGAGCCTACCCGCGCCGAGGCCCTGCGGGCCGCGGTATCGGTTGTCGTGCTGCTGTTCGTGTTCTTGGTCGGCATCCGCGGCTTGGGGGAAGGCTTCAAGCTGTTGGGTGAGGACCTCCTAGATCAGTTCTTCAGCGCGACGGCGAATCCCTTCATCGCGCTCATGGTGGGGATTCTCACCACGACGCTGGTCCAAAGTTCCTCTGTCACCACTTCGATGGTCGTTGGGCTGGTCGCCGCTCCGGAGAACCCCCTTCCGCTGGCCAATGCGGTTCCAATGATCATGGGGGCCAACATTGGGACGACTGTGACGAACACGATCGTCTCGATCGCCCACATGGGCCGGCCTGAAGAGTTCCGGCGTGCGTTCGCGGTTGCGACCTGCCACGACTTCTTCAATTTCCTTGCTGTGCTGGTTCTTCTGCCTGCGGAGATCGCAACCGGATTCCTGTCCAAGACGGCGTCGACCTTGGCGGACCGCCTGCCCGCATTCGGGGGCGGCCCCGATATTGACAGCCCGGTCACCATGGCTCTCAAGTCAGTGTTGGGGCCAGTGCGGGCAGCGTCGGAGTGGATGTTTGAGTCGCCCGTGGCGCAGGGCGCAGTGCTGGTGCTGGTAGGCGGAGCGCTGATCTTCGGCTCTCTGATGCTGATCGTCCGGGCCCTGCATTCCACTTTGCTCGCCAAGGCCGAGCGGATGGTCAGGGCTGCCTTGGGGGGAACTGGCGTGGCGGCGATCCTGATCGGCTGTCTGGTCACCGCAATGGTCCAGTCGAGTTCGATCACGACCTCTCTCCTCGTTCCCTTGGCGGGAGTGGGCCTGATCACACTGCGTCAGGCTTTCCCCGTGACGATTGGGGCCAATCTGGGCACGACCATCACGGCGCTGTTGGCGACACTCGCGGTTTCGGGCCCCAATTCGCAGGCTGGAGTGGAGATTGCCCTGACGCACTTGGGGTTCAACGTCGCCGGTACGCTGCTGATCTATCCTTGGGGCCCCGTGCGCGGCAGCGTATTGGCCGCTGTACGGCGCTTCTCCGCTCTTGCGACAGAGAAGAGGCTCTTGGCGGTTGCGTACCTGCTGGTGCTCTTCTACGGATTGCCCGCGATCTTGGCCTTGTTGTTCTAGGCCGAGACCCGATTCACCCCGCGCCAGCGCGCCGCCCAGTGGCCGAGCCCTCCTACCACTTGCCGTCCCGTACGGCGGGACCGTGCGGGCTAAGAGTCTTGACGACCTGTGGCTGCAGCGGCTCGTTGCCGGCCAGCGGCGCCAGCCGCTTCTTGCTCCGCGCTTCGGCAATGCTGTCCAGGCCCTCCAGCTTTCCAGCCTGATCCAAGACCTCCCGGTCGCGGTCGTAGTACCGAAACCAAGGAAGCCCTTCCGCGGCGTACTGCTGGGCAGTGGGCGGTTCCGTCGGTGGCTTGCGGCCCGTCACCCCACGGTACTGGGCGCTGTTCAGGATGTGGACGAAGCACCTGGCCCCGACACTCTGGTCCCAGACGTCGATTCCGAACTCGTCTTCGTAGATCTCCTGCTCCATCAGGCCGCCCGGGGCAAGGCCCATCTCCGCGGGGCTCTCTGACGCGGCCATATCGCAACAAACGGAGGCCACGCTGTACGCAACTCCGCCGAAGCGCTTCTCGTATTCCTCCTTGCGCATGGGGTACGCCACGACTTGGAGACCTCCATGCTCTGCTGCGCCCGTCAGCTGCTCTTCTGCCGTGTAGCCTTCCCCGAGCGGCATAGCCACGAATTGGCGGATCACGCCCTTGCCAGCATAGAAGCCGTCCAGCCAAGGCTGGTCCGGAATGACAACGTAGTCTTGTTTCGGGTTCGCGGACAGCCTGTCCTGCCAGGGTTCGCCAGTGATCGCGTTGATCTTTCCCGCCGCGATCTTCACGGCTATCGGATAGGCCATCGGATAGTCGTCTCCGTCGAAGCTGAGCCACATCGCCTCGGCTTGGTACATCGGCAGGAATACGCCACCGTGACCGAGCCAAGGCTTGGGCACACGGGCAGCGAAGTCGTCGACATGTTGCAGCGGAAAGCTGTCAAGGCCTGGCGGCAGGGCGTACCTGTCACCGTCGTCCGGAATGCGCAGCGTTCGGATGAATTCGATTCGGCACGAGGCGCGTCGATGCACCTCGGGGAAGCTAAAGCGCAATTCATCGCCTCGAAGTTCGATCATGATTCTTCTCTCCTCTTGCTCTCTTGTCAGTGCTCTGTCTTTGTCGGTTCCGTCCTCGCTACCAGTCACCGTCCCGGACGACGCGCACGATGCGCAGCACCGCATGGTCAGGCGCCGCACGGAGCTCGCGCAGCAGTGACGAGAACAGTCTTGGTCGGCGGACGATGATTTCGCGCAGGTCGCTCGAAACCTTGCCCGCCATCGCCAGCAGAACGTCAGGATCCTCCCCGAGTTCATGGGCGATCCGGCGAATGGTGGCTTCGGAAGGTGGTGCCACGCGCCCTCGCTCGACCTTACTCAGGTAGGCCGGCTCAACCCCGACGCGACCCGCGACCTTGCGCAGTGAGTAGGCCCGGTCGGACGCCT
>JAJDWM010000183.1 GCA_022825595.1 Bryobacterales bacterium
GACATCCTCGCTCGTCGCGCCAAACTCGATCGCCACGGCTGCCTCTGCGATCAGGTCACCGGCCCGCGGGCCGATTATGTGCACTCCGAGGATTCGGTCGGTTTCCCCGTGGGCGAGGACTTTTGCGAAGCCCGCCGTGTCGTCGATCGCATTTGCCCGACCGTTCGCCGCGAATGGGAACCGGCCCTTCCGGAATGGAATGCCAGCCTGGCCGAGCTGTTCCTCGGTCTTGCCTACCGAGGCAATCTCGGGATGGGTGTAGACCACCCCTGGGATAGCGTCGTAGTTGACGTGGCCATAGCCGGTGGCGATGCGCTCGACGCAGGCTATTCCCTCCTCTTCAGCCTTGTGGGCCAGCATCGGGCCGCGAATGACGTCGCCGATCGCATACACTCCTTCCGCCGACGTCTGGAAGGACTCGTCAACTTCGATCCTGCCCCGGCTGTCCAACCGCACCCCTGCAAGCTCCAAGTTCAGCCCTTGCGTGTTCGCTTGCCTGCCGACCGACACCAGCACACGGTCGCACTCGAATGGTTCGTTCCCTTCGGTCTCAACCCTGCACGCCGGGCCATTTCGTCGCGCGGCGGTCACCCGGCTACCCAGCCGGAATCGCAAGCCCTGCTTCGCGAACATGGTCCGGGCGGCCCTGGCGATCTCCGCGTCCATCCCGGGCAGGATGCGGTCGAGGTACTCGAATACAGTCACTTGCGAACCCAGCCTGCGCCACACCGAACCGAGCTCCAGGCCGATGTACCCTGCGCCGATGACCGCGAGCCGCGTCGGGACGTCGGGATACGAAAGGGCTTCCGTGCTTGTGCCGATTCGATCTCCGTCCAGCGCAATCCCCGGAAGGCTTGCAGGGCGACTTCCCGTCGCGATGATAATGTGGGCGGCCGCGATGTCGAGGAACTCGCCGCTGCCGCTGACCTCCAAGCGGCCCGGAGACCGGAATCGTGCCGTTCCCGTATAGCGGGCGACGCGGTTCTTTCTTAGCAGGCTTGCCACTCCTGCGCCCAGCTGGGTCACGGCGACATCCTTCCGGTGCAACATGCGACGCAGGTTGAGTCCGACACCGTCGACTAGGACGCCGTGCTGCTTTAGTCCGGACAAGGTCCGCTCGTAGATCTCAGAGGACTCGAGCAGGGCCTTGCTGGGAATGCACCCGATCCGCAGGCATGTCCCTCCAAGCATCGGCTCGCGTTCGATGCAGGCTGCGTCAAGGCCCAGCTGAGCGGCGCGGATGGCCGCACAATACCCGCCCGGCCCGGCGCCGATCACGACCAAATCGTGGCTGTTCATCTTTCTCTGCGCCTCGGAAGGGTCGGGGGACAGTTGCCGAGGTCAGCAAGGCTCCGGCCCATCACACCTGTAGCCATATCCTTTCGGGTTGTTCCACCAGATCCTTCACCCGCTTGAGGAACGTCACCGCTTCCCTCCCGTCGACAAGCCTATGGTCATACGTCAGGGCGATGTACATCATTGGCCGGACTGCCACCTGACCCTCGATTGCCACCGCACGATCTTGGATGGCGTGCATGCCGAGGATGCCGCTCTGGGGAGGGTTGACGATCGGCGTCGAGAGCATGGAGCCATAGATCCCCCCGTTGGAGATCGTGAACGTGCCTCCGCGGAGTTCCGACAGTTCGAGCTTGTTGCGCCGAGCACGGTCGGCGAAGTCCGCTATCGCCTTCTCGATCTGCGCAAACGTCATGGTTTCGGCGTTCCGCATCACCGGAACGACCAGTCCGCGCCCGCCTCCGACCGCGATGCCGATGTCCTGATACTCCCGGTAGACGATGTTGTCGCCATCGAGCCGCGCGTTGATGGCGGGAACCGTCCGCAGGGCATCCACTACGGCCCTGACAAAGAATGACATGAACCCGAGCTTGATGTCGTGCCGTTTCTGGAAGGCTGTTCCATAGGTGTTCCGGAGGCGGATCACCTCGCTCATGTCTACCTCATTGAAGGTTGTGAGCAGGGCCGCCTCCTGTTGGGCCCGGACCAGGTTCTGGGCGACCACCTTCCGCAGCGGTGTCATCGGAACGACGCTCTCACCGCGCGGGCCATCCTTGGACGGCCCCGCGACCGGTGGCGCCGCTCCCGGACTAGGTTGCTCACGCGGAGGTTCCTGCGCCGGCTTGGACGGTTGAGATCGGTCCCTGACGCTCTGCGCTGAGGCCGGTTGCGTCGGCGTCTTTGTAGGCGGAAGGTGACCGACGGACCGGAGGGCATCCTCCTTGAGCACTCGGCCTCCGGGGCCGCTCGCCACAGCGGCAGCTGGAGGCATCCCCCCTTGGGCCAAAATGCGGCGGGCTGCTGGCATGACCCGCCGTTCCGGGCCTTGGCTGGCTGCGTCGCGGTCTGATCGTTCCCGACCTGCCGGCGCTGGCTCCGTTCGCCCGTCCCGCTCTGACGGTGACGCTCCAGGCTCCAACAGGCCTATGACATCTCCGGGGGACGCATCATCGCCTTCCTTCCTGAGGATCTTGACCAAGGTGCCCTCGATCGGCGCGGGCAGCTCCATCGCCGCCTTGTCAGTCTCGATCTCCACCAAGACCTCGTCCAGCGCGACCGAGGAGCCCTCAGGCTTGCGCCATGCTCCGACGCGGACCTCCGTGATCGACTCGCCGGCCTCGGGTATCACCAGTTCAACTGCCATTGCCGATGCTCCAACCCTAACCGACGGCCAATGCCCGCTCGACGAGCCGCTTCTGCTCCCTCTTGTGGGCACGAGGCGAGCCGGTGGCAGGGCTAGCGGACTCGGGCCGGCACACCACATCGGTGAACGCTCCTCCGAAACGCATCTGCAGGTGGCGCCAAGCTCCCATGTTGCGCGGCTCCTCTTGGACCCAGTACAGGCGGGCACCTGCAAACGGCTCCACGGCGGCCCGCAAGACATCGCTGCTCAGCGGGTAGAGTTGCTCCAAGCGGACGATCGCCAAGTCGTCCGCGCCGGACGAGTCGCGCGCTGCCGCGAGCTCGTAGTAAATCTTGCCGCTGCAGGCTAGGACGCGCTTGACGTTCCTGTTGCTCTTGACCGGATCCACGAGGATTCGATTGAAGGTGCCTGTTGCAAGTTCTTCCATTTCAGAGACCACGTGCGGGTGGCGCAGGAGGCTTTTTGGTGCCATCACGATCAGCGGCTTTCTCCAAGGTCGCAGGATCTGCCGGCGCAGCAGGTGGAAGTACTGGGCCGCCGTGGTCGGGCAGACCACCTGAATGTTGTCCTCGGCCGCCAGCTGCAGGAATCGTTCCAGCCTCGCGCTCGAGTGTTCCGGGCCCTGTCCCTCGAATCCGTGCGGGAGCAGCATCACTAGCCCGCTCCACAGACGCCACTTGTCCTCCCCGCTGGTAATGAACTGGTCGATGATCACTTGGGCCGAATTCGCGAAGTCACCGAATTGCGCCTCCCAGACGGTCAGGCCGTCCGGCCACTCCATGCTGTACCCGTATTCGAATCCGAGGGGGCCTCCTTCTGAGAGCGGGCTGTTATGGATCTCGAAGTCGGCTTGGCGGGGAGAGAGGTGCTGCAACGGGACGTGGCGCCCCCCGGTCTTAAAGTCGTGCAGCACGGCGTGGCGGTGCGAGAATGTTCCCCGCTCGCAATCCTGCCCCGTGAGGCGAATGCGGTGCCCCGCGACGAGCAGTGTGCCGAACGCCACCGCCTCTGCGGCGGCCCAGTCGACTGGGCGCTGTCCCCTGGCCATCTCGGTGCGCGCTTTCAGGATGCGCTCGAGGCGCGGATGCGGGCTAAAGCTGTCGGGTGTCCGCCCAAGGCGGTCGAGGATTGCGGCCAGCAGCCGTCTTGTCCGCACTCCGGTCTCCAGTTCGGCGACCTGCTCGTCCGTGCCGGTGTTGAATCCAGTCCAGTCTCCCGCGACCTGCTCGCCGACATCGATGTAGTGGTCGTGCTGCGCCGATGCCAGCTCCTTTTCCAACTGCTGGCGCCTCTCCTTGGCAATCCGATCAGCGGCCTCCCGACTTACGCCACCCTGGCTGAGAAGGTGTTCGAGATACCCCTCTCGGACGGGCTTGTGGGCCGAGATCAGCTTGTACATCAGCGGCTGCGTATACCTGGGATCGTCGGTCTCGTTGTGCCCTCGCCTGCGGTAGCCGTACATGTCGATCACCACGTCCCGCCGGAACTGCCTCCGAAAGTCCACCGCCAAACGCACCGCTTGCGCCACGGCCTCCGGGTCTTCGCCGTTTACGTGCAGGATGGGAATGTGGAGCATCTTGGCCACGGCCGCGGCATAGATGCTAGAGCGCCCTTGGGCGGGCTTGGTCGTGAATCCAATCTGGTTGTTGACGATGATGTGGATCGTGCCGCCGACCGTGTAACCGGGCAGCTGGCTCATGTTCAGTGTCTCCTGGACGATGCCTTCGCCTGCGAACGCTGCATCGCCGTGCAGCAGGATGCAGAGGCCTCGCGTGCGGTTGCGGTCCCCTCGCCGGTCCTGTCGCGCCCGCGTGCGCCCAACCGCGACGGGATTCACGTATTCCAGGTGGCTTGGGTTGAAGCACAGCGACAATCGCACGTGTTCGCCTTGGGAGCTGCGCCACCAGCTTCGGTAGCCCAAGTGGTACTTCACGTCGCCCCCGCCGCTGCTGTACTTCTCCTGGTCCACGTCCGCGAACTCGCGGAAGATCTCTCTAGCGCTCTTCCCGAGAATGTTCGCCAGCACGTTGAGTCGGCCCCGGTGCGCCATTCCGATTACAAGGTCATTGACGCCGTGATGGCTGGCCCGCTCGATCAAGA
>JAJDWM010000158.1 GCA_022825595.1 Bryobacterales bacterium
CCCCCGACTAATGCTGGTCAATTTCTGGGACATGGACGTCGCGCATTGGGGAGCATACTCCCTGTACTTGCAAGCGGTGACGAAGACAGACCGCCTCTGCGGAATGCTGTGGGACGAGGTTCGGGAGAACCCGGCCTACCGGGATAAGACCACGCTGCTGATCGTACCGGAGCTTGGCCGCGACGGTGACCAGAACACGGCAAACGGTTTCCTGAACCACCGAAGCGGCGACCCATCCTGCCGCAACGTGTGGATGCTGGCTCTAGGGGCCGGTCTGGAAAGGGGCGAGACGGACCGTCCCATTGCCCATGTGGACCTTGGGGCAACTGCGCTTGCAATGCTAGGCGTGCCTCCTCTGGAGATGCAAGGCCGAGCGATCCCCGAAGTGCTAGTCTGATTCGCTCAGACCAGGCGTGGGCGGACAGGTTGACAAACCTGACGGGTTAGGGCTGTGCTTCGGAGCCTGGGCCACGGAGCCATCGCGCCGCATTGCGGTGCACTTCCACTCGGTCGACGTCGTTGCGCTGGGCTGGGCCCGGAGTGCTGCGCCCCCTCGAAATGCTGTCGTCGAGAATGCTTGCGATCCGCTCCACAATGTCTGCGTGCTCACTCGCAACGCTCGTGGTCTCTCCTATGTCCCGGTCGAGATTGAAGAGCTGAACGAAGGGCGGTCTGCGCAGGTCTGCCTCCGTCGGAACGGCACTGAACGAGCGTAGGGCGTCCCCCCACGCCTCATCGGGGTCCGGTCTTGTCCCCCATTGGCCACGCGCACCACTCCCAGGGGTGAAGGCCAGCTTCCATTGCCGATGACGCACCGCGAACGCGAGAGGGGACTGCATCACCAGCGTCTCTCGAGCACCTTCAGCGCTCGGGTCCTCCAGCAGCGGCAGGAAGCTGATTGAGTCGACCGCTTCATCGCCGGCCAGTTCGATGCCTGCGATGTCCGCAAGTGTGGCCGAGAGGTCGTTGAGGCCCACCAATCGGTCGCAGCGCGACCCCGCCTCAATCCTCGCGGGCCAGCGGGCCAAGAACGGAACGCGGAGCCCTCCCTCGAAGACGGTGAACTTGTATCCGCGGTATTTGCCGCTCGAGTAGTGCCCAAGAGCCTCGAGATCACGAATCTGTCCCGCGGTGGCCTTCTTCACGTTTCCGGCGTAGGACGCGGCCCCGTGGTCCGATGTGGCGATCACGAGCGTGTTATCGACAAGGCCATGCTCCTCAAGGGCCTTGAGCACGCGCCCCATGGTCGCGTCGGTCTCCTCGACAAAGTCGCCGTAGAGGCCCAGTCTGCTCCGGCCGACGAACTCCGGGCTTGGGCTGGTCGGAGTATGTGGCGACGTCAGGGCCACGTACAGGAAGAACGGCGTGCCCGCATCGGCAGCACCGGCGCTGCGCCGGACAAACTCTTCGGCCTCCCGGGCGAATGTGCCGAGCACCGTGTGGTCTTCGAAGTCCGCCTCCGCAGGCCCGACCCTGTTGAACGCGCTCCACCCCTTTTGGGCGGTGACGCTGCCCTGAAAGTGCCCGTTGCGAAGGAACACATACGGGTACATGTCTAGCGAGCCGGGCAGGATGAAGGAGTAGTCGAATCCAAAGTCGTTCGGCCCGACCTTGAGCGGACGGTCGTAGTCGACGTTGTCGATTCCCTGATTCTTGCCGTCTACTGTCTGCATCAGCGTTCCGAGGTGCCATTTGCCCACGTAGCCGATCCGATAGCCGGCCCGTTTCAGCATCGTCGCGATCGTGAACGCCCCGTCCGGCAATTGCGGGTTCAGGAAACCCCAAGGGCCGGACACCCTAGGCCTCTCGAAGCGCCAAGGGTACCGCCCCGTCATGATCGCTATGCGCGACGGGACGCACACAGAAGCAACCGAGTGTGCGTCGCTGAAGAGCATTCCATCGCGCGCAAGCGAGTCCATCGCGGGTGTGGCCGTCTGGCAGCGCTCGCCCCCGTAGCAAGCCACGTCCCCGATCCCCAAGTCGTCGGCCATCATGAACACGACATTCGGAAGTCCGCCGGCGACGGCCGACGTGAAGACACCTGAGACCGCCAACGCGATCCCGGCCGACAGCAGGATTCGGGTGATCAAGATCATGGAAGATCTGCAACAGTATCCCAAACGACGAGGGGACGGCTGGGAATGAGGCCTCGGAGGCAAGAGGGCCAGTCGTGCTACAGTGCCGCCCTGATGACTCCGATCTTGTTCTCCGTGAGCTACTCCGGATCTTGGGGGCAGGCCCGCCTCGACCTGTTCGAGTTCGTGGACAAGGCCGCCGACCTCGGATTCAAGGGCGTCATGCTGGGAGGGAAGCGCCCGCACCTGTGCCCGCTGGACTGGAGCGCCGATCAGCGAACGGCCCTACGACGCCGGATCGAGGCTGCCGGCCTGACCGAGGTCGTTGTGGCCGCATACAACAACTTCACGGCCGATCTCGAGCACGCTGAGTCTCCGATGCGGGAGATTCAGATCGCCCATGTTGCAGACCTCGCCCGAATCGCGGCCGATCTGGGCAGTTCCAAAGTCCGGGTGTTCACCGGATACCAACATCCCCCCTCGCCGCATTATGACCAGTGGCAGATGATCGTCAGTTGCCTGCGGGAATGCTCGCGCCTGGCCGCAAAGCACGGAGTCGCGCTGGCCGTCCAGAACCATCACGACATCGCGGTCGACCATCGGTCGCTCAAGGACCTGCTGGAAGCGGTTGGTGAGCCGAACTGTCTGGCGGCATTTGACGCTTGGGCCCCAGCCCTCCACGGAACGGATCTCGGGGCTGCGGCTCGAGCGATGGCCCCGATGACGACCCACACGACCGTGGCGGACTACCAATTGAGGCCGCGCTTCCACTACGAACCGGAGGCCGTCAGCTACGCAGCCCGGCAACCCTACGTCCAAGCCGTGCCGATGGGCGAGGGCTTCGTGGACTACCGGAAATTCTTCTCTGGACTGCGGGCCGGAGGGTTCAGCGGCACAGTAGCCTACGAGATGTGCTCGCCGCTACTCGGCGGAGGGTCGGTGGAGAACCTTGACCGCCACGCCAGGTCGTTCCTAAGTTTCATTGACTCCCTAGCCTGATGGGCCACAGGACCGCAGGTCCAAATGGG
>JAJDWM010000081.1 GCA_022825595.1 Bryobacterales bacterium
CGGCGTCCAAGGCCTCAAGCCGGCCGATGGCGTCCCTCAGTTCGGCAAGCAACGGACTGCCCCCGGCGCGCCCAATGGCATCAGCCATCGAGCGCATGTACCACAAGGTCCCCGTGCGACCTCCCCGGAAGCGGCGCCAAACGTCGGCCCCCAATCGCGAGTGCGCCACGAGCAAGGACCGAGCGTTGTGAAGCTTGTCCGCGGACAGCACTAGCCGGACGGACCGGTCCGCTGTGGCGGCGTCCCGGATTGCCATGCGCTTGCGCTTGGCCCAGCCCGCCCCCTGTCCCCGGTCTTCCGAACATCCCTCGACAATTCTGGCGACCCTGGGACCGAACCGCGTGCGTATGCGTTTAGCGGTTTCGGCTCCTCCCTGATCCTCCACCGCGTCATGCAGCAACGCGGCGATGCACTCGTCTTCAGTCCCGCCGGCATCCATCACTTGGGCGCACACCGCCAGCAAATGCCCAAGGTACGGAGTCCCGGTCCCCTTGCGGAGCTGATTCCGGTGCAGGTCGGCTGCGAAGGAAACCGCGTCGGTGAGTCGATCTGTCATGGGCCTTTACTAGAATTCCAGTATGGACATGACTCGCCGGCAGCTCGCATCCGCCGGGATCGCGGTCGCCGCAGCGTGCACTGCGAGGCGCCAAGAATCCGCACCGAAAGGGGAGGGACGCACCGAACAGGACGCGTCGCCGCGCCACGTTATCGACCTGCACTGCGATACGCCGATGCTCCTTCGGGGAGGCGACTACGATCTGGGCGCTCGCAATAGCCGGGGCGAGGTGGACATCCCGCGCATGCGCGAAGGCGGGGTCACCGGGGCCTTCTTCTCTGTGTACACAAGTGCCACACGCAACACTGAACTGGAAGCCTTGCGGGACGCGCTCGAGATCATCGACACCGTCGGGCGCGAGGTTGACCGGTTTCCCGACGAAGTGGCTTTGGCGCGGTCCACGCGGGACATTGAGGACGCGCTCGACAAGGGCCTGATCGCCATCCTGCTCGGCGTCGAGGGAGGTCACATGATCGCCGGATCCTTGGCCGTGCTGCGAAGCCTGTACCGATTGGGGGCTCGCTACCTGACGCTGACGCACAGCCGCGACACCGCGTGGGCGGGCTCCTCCGGGAGCGAGGGGAACCGGGGCCTGTCGGACTTCGGCGGCTCAGTGATCGCGGAGATGAACCGTCTGGGAATGATGGTGGACATCTCCCACGTCTCAGACCAGACTTTTTGGGACACACTCGCCGCGTCAACCGCCCCCGTCATCGCATCGCACTCGTCGGCCAGGGCTATCGCTACGCACAAGCGCAACCTGAGCGACGAGATGATCCGCGCCCTAGCCGAGTCCGGAGGGGTGGTCCACATCAACTACTACAACACCTTTCTGGACGGGGACTACGCTAGGCGCAGCCAAGCGTGGAACGCGGCCAACCCGGCCCGGCCAGGGTTCACCGGACCGGCGCGAACGCGCGCCAAGCTTGCGGCGATTGGCCGCCCTCCGCTTGACAAGCTACTGGACCACTTCGACCACGCCGTACAGGTCGGGGGGGTAGAGGCAGTCGGCCTGGGTTCCGACTTCGACGGGGTCGACGGCGAACTTCCAGAAGGCATGCAGGACATTTCCATGGTCCCCAACATTGCCGATGGGCTCGCACGGCGCTCTTACACTGAGGCCGACATCGACAAGATCCTTGGCGAGAACACATTGCGCGTGATGGCTGACATCGAGTCGCACGCCAGCCCTGCCTAGGGGCCTAGACTTCGATCGCCGGGTTGGAGAGAGTTCCGATCTCGGGCACGTGGATCGAGCACACGTCACCGGGCCTCAGGGCCGTGTCCTGTTCGACGATAATGCCCGTTCCGGTAAGGATCACCGTGGGGGTGGGCACTGAATTGCAGCGCGTGAGGTGATCCACCAGTTCCTCGATCGTGCGTCGCAGTTTGCCTGTTGAGACCGAACCGCGGAAGATCTCCTCCCCATCCCGGTTGATGGTGCAGGTCATGACCAGCTCGTACGGATCCGGCACCTCGTCGGGCGTCACCAGCGCGGGGCCCAGCGAGCAGCACCCGTCATAGACCTTGGACTGCGGAAGATAGAGCGCGTTCTCGCGCTCGATGTCCCACGCGGACACGTCGTTCCCCAAGGTGTAAGCCAAGACCGTTCCGTGAGCGCCGATTACGACTGCCAATTCCGGCTCCGGAGCCGTGAACTTGGAGTCGCTGCGAATCCCGATGGGCCCACCTGGCCCCACGCACACTCTTGACGTTCCCTTGAAGAAGATCTCTGGCCGGTTCTCCGGGCGGTGGACATAGGAATACATGCCATCGCGCGTGCCAAGCTCGCCGTCACGGAAATCTGCGCTAGGGGCATAAGTGCAGCCGCAGGCCCAGACCTCGGCGGGCCGCAGTGGCAGAACCGCTCCGGCAGTGCCCTGCCGGTCGTCAGTTCGGCACTGGTCTACCACGGTGGCAAGCGGCACTGCAGACGCGGCGGCCGTGCACACCATCGCCGTAAGCGATTCGGCCGCCAGCCTTGTGTACGTGCCGTTCTCGAGGATCGCAGGAACGACGGAACCGTCCGTCCAAGGGACCTGGAATAGTCTCACGGAATCAACTATCCCACATGCAGGGTTCAGAGCGCCCCGGTCGGTCCCCCCTCTACTCGGATTCCGTCGCCGACGGCACTTCGCCGGCTGCGGCGGATTCGGGCCTTGATCGCCTGAGATTCAAGCCGCTGCCAGCGTTTCGTCCGCCTGTGCCACAGCGCTCCCGTAGGGCAGCGCTTCGGGCACTCTGGCGAACTCCCCGACGGCTTCGAAGAGCTGGCCAAAGTCCTTGGACAGGTTCCCGATCAGGCAGTCCGTCAGATCGCCACGCAAGTGGGGGTGCTTCTTGAGGAGGCTGCCAAAGCTGAACGCCTCCTCGTAGAACGCGTAGACCAGCTTGCGCATTGCCTCGATCCCCGCGCACATTTCCATTCCGTACCCGGAGAACCTGTCGGCGCGGACGTCCCCGGCGGCCAGTGCCGCGTCAACTGCCAAGGCCGCCCGTTCGCCGCCCAAGAGCGCCAGCAGCACACCGGATGAGAAGACAGGATCCAAGAAGGTGAAGGCGTCACCCGCCAACACCAGGCCGTCAGCCGCGCAGTACTTGGAACGGTAAGAGTACTCTGCCGTCACCCGTACCGGCTCGCAGCGCCTCCCGGGGCGCAGATGCTCCTCGATCCAAGGATTCGCCGTGACTTCCCGGGCGAACACGGCCTCGATGTCTTTGCCGTCGCGGTACAGGTACTTGCGCTCGGCCACGACTCCGACGCTAACGGTGTCACCCGGCAGCGGAATGTACCAGAACCAACCCTTGCCCGGAAGGTATGCCACCGTGGTCGCGCCCTCGTCACGCCCCTTGTCGCGTTTGGCCCCGCGGTAGTACGTCCAGATCGCGACCTTGTTCAAGCGAGGATCGGGCACGATCCACCGAAGCTGGGTCGCTGCGAAGCCGTGGCGTCCCCCACAGTCGACCGTCACCGGCGCGCGCACCTCGTGCAGATCTCCGTCAAGGGCCACCAGCAGGCCTTCGCAGACGCCATCGCGCATGAGCAGCCGCTTCGCCGTTGCACCAATCACAACCTTGGCCCCGCGATCGACCGCGTTGTCGAGCAGCATCTGGTCGAACTCGCTGCGCAACACCTGCCATGTCTGGGCAGCTTCGTGTTCCAAGTGCTGGAAAAAGTAAAATGGGGTCGAAACGCGACCGTCCGTCGCCACGAACTGCACGCTGTACTTCTTGACGAAGCTGGACGCCCGCAGCTTCTCGATCATCCCGAGCCTTTCAAGCGGAAAGTAGCAATACGGCAGCAGCGACTCTCCTACGCTGTACCGCGGAAAGCGCTCGCGCTCGATCACCACAACGCGCCGTCCCCGCTGGGCCAAAACCGCGGCGGCGGTGGAGCCCGCAGGGCCCCCACCCAAGACCAAGGCATCAGCCTCCGGGAACGGCCCCGCACTGCGCCTCTCAGGCATAGCGGATGCCCGTGTGTTCCGGGAGGAAGAAAGCGTGCAGGAGACGGTCGACCTGCAGCAGACCTTCCCGAGTCAGGCGGATGGTGTCCCGGTCATACCTCAAGAGGCCTTGATCCTGGTAGCGCGAGAGGATGCCTTGCCAGCGCTTCGTCACGTCGACGCCGAACCGCTCCTGAAAGGGTCGTGTGACCAGCTTCCCCAGCTTCATCTTGAGGACGAACTGGCGGATCATCGCCTCCTGCGCGCTGGTCGCGTGAGCTCTGCTCACGGGAAGGCGTCCCTGGGAAATGCTGTGAATGTACGGCCCCATGTGCGCCTCGTTCTGGTAGTGGATCCCGTCAAGATGGCCGAAGGAAGAGACGCCCAAGGCCAGCATGTCTGCGCCGTCCCAGAGCTCGTCGCGGTAAACAAACCGTATTCTTGACGAGTCTCGGACCGCCGTGTAGGCGCTGCCCACCGTATAGCCGTTTGACTCCAGCGCTTCGAACGCCTCGCGTGTCCAGCGCCTCTTTGTGGGCCAGTCGGCCACCGGTGCCGCGCTAGCCCCTTCTTCCCGCATCTGCCGGAAGATGGTTGTGTTGAAGGGGATCTCCATCTGGTAGACCGTCACCGCATCCGGGGCGAACCGGACCGTCTCACCCACCGTGCGCGCCCACTTGGCGTCTGTCTCGCCGACCATCCCGGCGATCAGGTCCAGATTGACCTGGTCGAATCCCGCGCTTCCGAGCCAATCCCATACCCGATACACCTCGCGCGAGCGGTGCGCGCGGTTGTTGCGCGCGAGAATCTCGTCGTCGAAGTTCTCGACGCCCAAGCTGAGGCGGTTCACGCCAAGATCGCGGATCGCCTCCAGCTTGCGCTTGGTTAGGGTTCCGGGCTCGCACTCGAATGCGAACTCTCTGGGAGTGTTCCATGGCAGGGCATTCTTCAAGCCGCTGACGAGCGTTTTCAGCTGACGAGTGGACAGGTATGACGGCGTGCCGCCTCCGAAGTAGACGAAATCGAGCGATCGGCCAGCGACGAACGCCTGCCTGCCGACCATGGCGGCTTCCCTCTTGAGCGCTTCGAGGTAGGCCGCGATCTCGGAATGGTTCTTGTCGGTGTAGACGCGGAAATAGCAGAAGTCGCACCGCTTACGGCAGAACGGGAGGTGCACGTAGAGCCCGAGTGGCGTCCGAGAGCTGCCCGACCGCCGCAGCCGATCCTCGGCTGCTGTCGACTCTGCATTGCTCCAGACGGAGAATGGCGGGTAGTTGGAGACGAAGTAGTTGCCGGCACGAGTCTGGTCAACGACCTCGCTGCTCTCCAAGGCTCCCGACACCGACGGCACAGTTCCCTCCAATCGACCCCCAGTCACAATATAGCCGGACGAGTCTGAGCGACCGACCGTGCCTTCAGCGGAAGTCGACCGCCAAGTCCTCGGCGCATTGCCCGCGACCGCGCGCGTTGCCACGGGAGATGTACTGTCCGACCTGCTCCCTCAGCATGTCAAGCGGCAACGGACCGTTGTCGAGCACGGCCGCGTGGAAGTCGCGCACGTCAAAGCCCTCACCATATGCTTCGCATGCTGCGGTCTTGAGGGCCAGAATCTCCAGCTGGCCCATCTTGTAAGCCAGAGCCTGGCCGGGCCATGCGATGTACCGGTCGACCTCGCTCTCGTCGCCGAGGTATTCGATGGCCCGCTGCCTCGACCAGCCCATCGCGTGAAGTCCAGTATCGGTAACGAGGCGGCGCGCCCGGAAGCGTTCGCTCTCGA
>JAJDWM010000433.1 GCA_022825595.1 Bryobacterales bacterium
GCAGCTGGGCCACGCATCGGACGAGCGTTCGGTCATGGAAACATGCGACAAGCTCCACGAACTGGGATACATTTGGTTGACCGTCCATGAGTCGCGCGACTATTTCGAGCCCGGAATTCCTAGTTTCATGGGATTTGTGGCGCGGTGCCAGAGGCAGGAATCGGGCTCACAGCAACACTGATGCACATTGGGAGCACGACCTCATCGGAGGTCTGAGGGCCCAAAGACGGCAGCCGCGCCCACTCACTCTTGGGGAGCAACTCGCGGCTCTTGCGCCTTGCTGCTCAAGATGGAGCCGGCTTGGGCGTATAGCGCGCACCTCGCTCGGTCCGTTCAAGGCGGAGCTGGTAGCGCCGGAACGAGTTCCACCGCAGCCGTGCGCTGGAGTGCTGGCAACTTCCGTGTGCGTTGCAACACTGCGGGCCGAGGTGCGAGATGCTGTGCCCTCGACAGCCAATTGTGCGGGCCGCCAAACGCTGATGAGCCGGCGCTCGGTCGCCGCGGGATCATGGACCTTGGCCTTCTTCGACCCATGGTCCGGGGCCAGCCGCCCACGGGTACCTCTGAGATTCCGAGATTCTGGTTGACGGCCCGCAGCGCTGGTGCCTACCCAAGGACTGCCGTGACGCGGCTATTCGCACCCGGTCTCAATTCAGCATCAGGGATCTTTCGGGCCGCGACTCAATCGGCGCTTTGCTGCTACGTCCCCGACACCGTCCTCTCGCTACAATCGCAGCACTTTGCCCGGAACCACCCAAGCCTTTGGCCACTCCATCTTCCAGCCGCTCTGGCCGCTTCTTCCGGTTGTCGGATGCGTGCTTCTGCTTCTATTCATGGGTGCCGCCGGAGGGGCTCAGGATGGTTCGCGGATCCGGGCCCTGATTGTCGACGGCGTCAACAATCACGACTGGCGAAAGACGACCGAGTTCATCCGGGGGACACTCGTGGGCACGGGCCTGTTCGAGGTCATGGTGACGACGACCCCAGACCGCCCAGAAGCCCCCGAGTGGGATGGTTGGCGACCGCAGTTCTCCGCGTATGACATAGTTGTCGTCAACTGGAACAACGTGCGCCAACCTGAAACCCGTTGGCCCGCTCAGGTCGAGCGCGATCTTGAGACCTACGTTCGCAGAGGCGGCGGCCTGCTGGCCTTCCACTCGGCGAACAACGCGTTCGCTCACTGGCCAGCATATGATCGGATGATCGGCATTGGGTGGCGCGGCAGAGACCACGGCGTCGCTCTGGAGCTCGAGGCCGATGGGCAGATCCGGCTCATTCCTGCGGGCGAGGGAGAGAAGACCAGCCACGGTCCGCGGCAGGACACTCAGGTCATCCGTCTGGCCGACCATCCGATCACGCGCGGAACTCCCAAGAGGTGGATGACGCCCGACATCGAGGTCTATACGTTCGCACGGGGTCCGGCCGAGGAGCTGACAGTACTGACGTACGGCCTACACAAGGCCACGGGGCGATATTGGCCTCTCGAATGGGTTGTGTCATACGGGCGTGGGCGCGTGTACAGTTCGTCATTCGGGCATATCTGGAAGACGGACGTGGGCATCCCGGACCGTGTGCTCTGCGTGGGCTTCCAGACGAGCCTGATTCGCGCTGCGGAATGGCTCGGAACGGGTGCAGTCACCCACCCCGTGCCGGAAGACTTCCCAAGCGAAGACGCAATCGTACTTCGCGATCGCTGAGGGGCCCGGCCTGCCACGGTTCCGGGATGGGGTGTGGTCGGCCTAAACCTGTACGACGGGCGGGTTCTTGGATCGGCACGTCCTCGCAGATCTCTCCGAAATGGTTGATGGCGGGCCGCGAAGTAACGCGCTTCAGCCCGCATATGGCTGGATATTCCCGGTGCGAAGTAGTGACAGCTTGGAAGCCCGATGCGAGCAGCCTCGCAGTGTGAAGTGACGTACGGCGGCCCAGAGCGCCCGCCGGGGCGACGCTCGGCCTGTTTGCGTTGGGAAGCTAGTCGTCCGTGGAACGCCGGGATCACCACAGCATCCGTCACGAAACGGTCGCTCTCGTCAACTGACTAACATCATCAGTCAATGTTCTCCCACACCAGGTGCGATCGCTGTAACAACGCCTAGGAAGTCGCGGTGTCCAGATTCATCCTACGAAGTGGTCTGACCCGGTTGCCGCATAGAACCCTTGGGGCCGTACGGGTCAACATGTGCCCTAACGGGTGTGCGACTCACAAAGTCTGGGCTCGGATACCGATTCGAAGGCTGGGTGAGCAACCGTCTGACGGGCGAGACTGTCTTCGAATCAGGAGAGGACCTGGATCTCACTGGTGAGGCCAGAAGTGACCCACCAGTACCAGCGGCCGTGCCGACACCACGCTGGGGCTGCCGACCTGTTCCGTCGCGTCGGGAGAATACTCCCTGCACTTGGCAATTGAGCCCCACCTCGACGGGTCAAGAGAGGCCAGGAAACTTGCCGGAATCGACCTTGCTCAGCCTCGCGGGGATCCGAGACCCGCCCGATACTTGGGACAGGAGCCCCACACTAGGTACTTGGCATCGGCGCAAGGGAGGTCGTAGGGCAAGATTGGGCCGCGGCCCGGAGAAGCCGAATCACTGGCCACCAACGCTTGCTTGCCCCGGGAAGAGCGGTGGCAACGCACAGGCTTGCGCACTGGCTCTGTGCCCGGTCGAATCTGAGGGGCAGTTCCTGTCAGAGGACTGAGCAACGTGCCTCCGCTGGCGCGATGACAGATGGCGACACATAGCTACGCGGGTGCAATGCTCCGGCAACATTGGCATTGGCGATCGTCGAGCTGAGAGCGCGAGCGTGGGTGCGTCTCTCGTATCGAATAGGGAATTCTGACCCAGTGACAGATCATGACGTA
>JAJDWM010000348.1 GCA_022825595.1 Bryobacterales bacterium
CGATGACGACACATGGGGTTTGGAACCGGGCGGGACTAGTACTTACTCAATGTCCGAAGGCTACTATCACTTCAAGCCGAGTGAACCGGGGACGTACACATACCGCTGGATCTTGGACAAGGAAGACAATCTGCCCGAGACAGACGAGACCAATAATGTCATCGAGGGGACCATCGTCGTGGCCGAGCGCTCGGCTGAGCATGACAGTCTCCAAGCGGCCCTGCTCGATCAGCTCGAACTCATAGGCAAAAATATGCTAGAAGGGCGCTATCCCCCCGAACTCGAACTTGGCCCGGATTCAACCCACAAAGAATTGCAGTGGTTCACAGAGTTGTTCGACGAGTTCGGGATTAAAGTGTACCCGGGGGACGATTATCGTAACTATCTGACACCCCGGGAGTCTGAGCCTCCGAGGGAAAGGGCCACTCACCGCTTGGCCTTCAGAAATATGAGTGCGAGCGAATGGCCAGCGTTGTTCGTCCAGTATTTCGACGGGCAGGAATGGGCAAAACAGGCCACCAGCGAATTCGACAGGGATAATCAGGTTACGATGACCTTCAGAGTGGCTCACGACGAGCAAACCGGTACTTTCCGTCTGCTGGATTTGAGTCGTATGGAATATCTTTCCCCGGATGAGGCGGGTTGGTTTGGCGCATGGTTGATCGAGGGCGAGGGCGAGGGTGGCGCGGTCATCCGCCGAGTAGAGGACGATAGCCCCGCGCAAGGGGCCGGTTTTGAACAAGGCGACATTTTGCTCACCCTAGCTGATAAACCCATGACTTCCTCATCCCAACTAAACTTCTTATTGGGCCGTATGAAACCCGGCACCGAGGTTGCGTTCAGGCTAGTGCGCAATGGTGTCCAAATGGAGAAGACGGTACAGTTGGGAACTCAACCCGAATTCCGCTGACGAGGTCGTGAATGAACCCAAGCGTCTATCTCGAAACATCGGTTATCAGCTATCTGACGTCTCGGCCACGCCAAGATGTGACATTGGAGGTTGACGATGATTGATGACCCAATTGTGAATGAAATACGTCAAATTGGCCGCGCTTATGCAGAGCAATTTAATTTTGATCTGCACGCGATATGCGAGGATCTCAGACGACAGGAACGAGAATCAAACCGAGAATTCCGTACCCCCTCGCAAGCCAACGTTGGTAGAACCGCTACTCAAACCGACTCTGAAAAGCCGGTAGGAATATAGAGGAAGGAATCAATCATGCGTTATCTCATGTTAGCCGTTCTTCTCTTTGCGCCGTTGGCGTGTGCCGCGCCAGTCCTCCACAGAGCACCTGAGGGCAATTACGATTTGGTGGCCGTCAAACTCTCCATTACCCCCGAGAAAGTGGTGGTCGGAGATGAAGTCGTATTCCACCAATATCTGACCAATCGAGGCACTGACGCCATTCCCCCAGCCACCTATCGAGTCGATTTGTACGTCGATGGCAAGCGCGTCGCCTTCGATTACGGCGCAGCAGGTTTGGAGCCGGGCCAAGATAATGTTTATTCAATGGCCGAAGGCTACTATCACTTCAAGCCGACTAGACTAGGGACGTACACGTACCGCTGGATCTTGGACAAGGAAGACAATCTGCCCGAGACAGACGAGACCAATAATGTCATCGAGGGGACCATCGTCGTGGCCGAGCGCTCGGCCGAGCATGTGATCAAGCCGATCGAGAACTAAGCAATGATCCTAGTCGTCGATGACGATATTTCCGTGACCACGTCGCTGTCCCTGCTGCTCAAGCAGGCCGGCTACCAGACCGCGACCGCCGCGTCTCCGGCAGAAGCCCTCGAATGGCTGGAGCGCGGCGAGTGCGAACTGGTCTTACAGGACATGAACTTCTCGCGCCAGACCAGCGGCGAGGAGGGCATGGAATTGTTGCGGGAGATCAAGCAGCGGTGGGCCAGTGTGCCGGTTATTTTGATGACGGCTTGGGGGTCTATTGAGCTCGCCGTGCAGGGCATCAAGGCCGGTGCTGCGGATTTTGTCACTAAACCCTGGACCAACAAACAGATCCTCCAGGCTGTGAAAACAGCGCTGGGCTTGGCCGCGGCGACGCCCGCGACTGAGCGCACTATCACGCGCGAGGAACTGGACCGCCAAGGCGATTTCGCCAACATCATCGGCGCGGACCCCCAACTGCTCAAGGTGCTCGAAGTAGTAAGCCGCGTCGCACCCACCGAAGCCTCAGTGCTGATCACCGGCGAGAGCGGCACCGGCAAAGACGAAATCGCCCAAGCCCTCTTCCGCAACAGCAGCCGGCGCGATCAGCTCTTTGTTAAAGTGAACCTCGGCGGCATTTCCTCGACCCTATTCGACAGCGAGATGTTCGGGCACGTGAAGGGAGCCTTCACTGACGCGCGGCAAGATCGCACTGGCCGCTTTGCGTTGGCCGATGGCGGCACCATCTTCCTCGACGAGATCGGCGATTTAGCTCCGAGCTGCCAAGTCAAGTTGCTGCGCGTTTTACAAGATCGCACCTATGAAGTGCTGGGGTCGAGCAAGACCCGTTCCGTGGATGTGCGGGTAATTTCGGCGACTAATCAAAACCTGCTGGAATTGGTCGAGTCAGGGGCCTTCCGCGAGGACTTACTCTATCGCCTCAACCTCATCGTCCTGCATCTGCCGCCCCTGCGCCAACGGCCAGAAGACATCCCCCTGCTAGCGCGCCACTTTGCGCTGGGCGCGGCCCAAGCCTACCGCCGCGACTTGGAAATCGACGACGCGGCCCTGAACTGGCTGCAAACCCTGCCGTGGCCGGGCAACATCCGCCAGTTGAAGCAACTGGTCGAACGGACCGCGTTGATGAGTCCCAGCCGCGTGTTGGGGACTGACGACTTCTCCGCGGCTCTGTCGATGCAGCCCGAAGAAGGCCAGAGCGGATCGGGAGACCTGCCAGCGCCGGGCACCATGACTCTCGACGAATTGGAACGGTCGATGATCGTCCGCTGCATGGAGCGCTACCAGGGCAACATCAGTCGGGTGGCCCAGGCATTGGGCTTGAGCCGGGCAGCGCTGTACCGCCGCTTTGAGAAATACGGAATCGACCCTTGAGCCTGCGCTCCAAACTCATCCTCTACCTGATCGGTATCCACCTCGTATTTGCGGGGCTTGCTGGGTACCTGTTGAGAGAGGAAAAGCCTTGGCTGTTAGGGGTCGAAGCGTTTTTCGTCCTGTCCTTTGTGATCGGTGTGCGTTTGATCCAGCATTTTTGGGTGCCGCTCGATCTGATCCGCACAGGTGCCGAGCTCATCGGCGAGCGCGATTTCACCAGCAAGTTCGTCGAAGTGGGCCAGCCGGAAATGGATCAGCTCGTGCGCGTGTACAACCGCATGATCGACCAATTGCGCGAAGAGCGCACGCGGCTGCAGGAACAGCACTAC
>JAJDWM010000424.1 GCA_022825595.1 Bryobacterales bacterium
GCCGAGCAGTCCGCGCTTGCAATCGCGTTCTGGGCGGTGGCCGCCGATCCACCTTCCGGCACTGCCCGATCGAGCATCGGCTGTCTCGCAGACCGTGCTAAGGGCCCCAAACGTCGCCGCTGTTGCAGGTTCGGGAGAAACGGGCCGGACACACGGACTGTTCAAACCTGGCGCCCCCTTCACCGCCACCTGCAACCATCCCTAAGCCCACGGTGGGCAATCCCTCATTGAAGGACTTTCCATGACTGCATGAGTTGTGATTGGACGCCAAAGCGGTGCCCGCAGCATGATAGACTGCCTACCATGATGCATCTCTTGGTCTTGGCCGCGTTGATCCTGTTCGGGGCCGTCGGGCCCGTAACGGCTCACGGGCCGACTGCGTGCAGCGACCGATACATTTCGGCGGCAGCGATTCGGACTCAGAGCGACATCCAAGCCTTCGTGGAGTGTGCCAAGGAATTCGTCGAGGAGCACGGCACGGAAGAGGCCGCGCACGCATTCCATGAGGACGAATTCTGGAACTACGGTTCCATCTATGTGTTCGTGGACGGAATCGCAGAGTCAGGCACGGACGCCATGACCTTCGTGTATCCTCCGGATCCCTCTCGGGAAGGAATGCCGTGGGGAGAAGCGATCGACGACTTTGGCACGGACCTCTTCTATGAGGTCTACCGTATGATGCAATCGGCCGACGCCGGTTGGACCTATTACTCGATCACGAACCCGGAGACCGGTGTTACGTCTCCGAAGGCTTCCTACGTCATCGAGATTGACTGGGATGGCAGCCGTGCGGTGATTGGCGCGGGCATCTACTCGCCAGACTGGCCTGGGACCTGTGGAGCGGGAGAAGTCACCGCCAAGGTTCTGAAGGACAGCCCAAGCCCCGAGACACTGGAGCAGTTCGTTCGTTGCGCTGCATTGGTTGTGGAGTCGGAGGGCTACTTTGCCAAGCATGAACTGGAAACAGACCCACGCTGGAGGCATGGGAACATCTACGCATATGTGCTGGACATGATGGGCAATCAGCTCATGACGGGCAGTCGGTTGCGCGTCAATGGTGAGCCACTGTATGAGTTCGGCAGACGTGACGCTGGATACGACCAGTTTGGCGGTCGGGACATGATCGACGTTGGGCACACGTTCGGCGAAGCCCACATCTACTATCAGGCATTCAATCACGAGACGGGCAGGTTCGGTGGCAAGGCCGCATTCCTGAAGCGTGTCGTTTCACAGGGCGTTCCTGTGCTAGTCGGCGCAGGCTATTACTTGGATGAGGCTCCGATGGTCGCAGCCACGCCTTGCGAACAGAACACCGTGACTGCTAGTTCGATTCGCTCGCAGGAAGATGTTCAGGCCTTCGTCCAGTGCGCCGCCGAGTACGCGAAAGAGCATGGCGAAGAAGAGGCGCGCCGGGCGTTCAATGAGGATCACCGCTGGAAGGATGGTCCCACATACGTCTTTGTGGACGAGGTCACCAGATCGGGAGCCACGTCCATGACACATGTGTTCCCTCCGGACCCTTCGCGGGAGGGGTCTCTGTGGGGCGTCTCGCTTGACTCTTTCGGATCGGACTACTATGCCGAACTCCACCGGATACTCTCCTTGGTGGATGAGGGCTGGATCCACTATGCATTCCGGAATCCGGCCACCGGGCTTAATGAGCCCAAGAGTTCCTACGTCATCGAAATGGACTGGAATGGCGACAGGGCAGCTATCGGTGCTGGATTTTATGCGGCAGACTTCCCGGGTGCCTGCGATCCTGCGGAAGTAAATGCGATGGAGCTGGAGTTCGTTCCAACCGACGATCACCTACGCGAGTTTGTCACCTGTGCAGCGCACATGGTGGCGAACACAGGGCTCTTTGCTGCACCAATCCTTGAGACTTCTCCCCGCTGGAACCACGGATCGGCCTACGTATTTGGAGTGGATGTGATGACCGGACTCGTCCTGTTCAGCAGCAGCCCTGCCAGTTGGGAGATATCGGGGAGGATCCCTGAACTGTTCGATGGCCGGGACATGATCGCAGCCGGGGCGCTATTCGGCGAGGTGTTCTGGTACTACGACTTCACGGATCGCGCTTCGGGTCAGCTGAGGAACAAAGTCGGCTTCGTCAAGCTGGTGCAAACGAGCGGTCGCCAGATTCTCGTCGGTAGCGGCTACAACCGATTCGGCACGCGGGGACATTAGGGGCTTTCCGCGGTCCCGTCGCCTGCCTTTGCCGTCGAGGCTGCACAGCCAGTGCCACGGGTGGAGCTAGTATTCGCGCTCTCCTCGACAGCGGCCGGGCTGCCAGCCTCGTTCGCTTCCTGATCGGGCGGACCGTGCGTCACTCCGGTCCTTGCATGGCTTTTCTGGAGACGGTCCCTAATGCTGTTTGCTTGCTCGGGATTCATCCGTGCCTCGCTGCCGAGTGTGCCATCGCATGTGCGAGTGGATTGCAGACGGATCTAGGCGTCCGGCGCCGAGTGCCGGCCGAACAACGGTGTAACCCCAGATCCTTGTCGCCCGGGAGGCAGGAGGCCTGAGCGTGCCCATTACAATCAAGGCTTGCCGTTCCTCCTCACGTGCCTCGCCGAGAAGATTGCCTCACCGTATCGTTGCCGCATCCTTGCCCTCGTGGCGGTCCTCGCCACCTCGGGCAATAGCCAGACGTACGACTTGCTGTTGAAGGGTGGCCACGTCATCGACCCGGGGAACAGGGTTGACGCCGCCCGCGACGTGGCGATCGAGAGTGGCCTCGTCGTGGCGATAGACGAAGACATTCCCGCCGACCGGGCCGACACGGTCATCGATGTCTCCGGACTTTACGTCACTCCCGGGCTGGTCGACATTCACGCCCACTTTTATGTGACGCCTCAGGCGGGAACGGTCTACGAAGGGAGTTCGAGCGTTGATCCCGACACCACCTGCCCCCGCACCTGTGTGACGACCGCAGTCGATGTGGGCACGGTCGGCTGGCGGGCGTTCCCGGATTTCCGCAAGCGCATCATCGAGAAGTCCAGAAAGACGCGGGTCCTGGCAATGCTGAACATCGTGGGCATGGGAATGGTCAACTACGACGTGGAGCAGAACTTGGCCGACATGCAGCCGGAGGCGACAGCCGATATGGCCACGCGGAATGCGGACGTAGTAGTCGGGATCAAGTCAGCGCACTGGAGGCAACCGAACTTCGAGTCGGTCGATCGTGCCGTCGAGGCCGCTGAGCTCGCGGGCGTTCCCGTGATGGTCGACTTTGGCTATTTCCTACCGGACCGGCCGTACCAAACCATGGTGCTTGACAGGTTGCGCTCGGGCGACATGAGCACGCACTTCTACCGCTGGCCCGCGCCTCTGTTGGACGAGAACGGCCAGAAGCTCCCGTACTTGGACGTAGCGCGCAGGCGAGGTGTCAAGTTCGACGTCGGGCACGGTGCCGGGAGCTTTCATTTCCGACTCGCCGAGCCCTTGGTGCGGCAGGGCTTCTGGCCAGACTCGATCTCAACGGACCTGCACATCAACTCGCACAACGGAGCGATGATCGACATGGTCACCGTGATGTCAAAATTCTTGGCGATGGGCATGCCATTGGCCGAGGTGGTGCTGCGGTCTACGGCGAACCCTGCCGGACAGATCCTGCGACAGGAGCTGGGCCAGATCGCAGTCGGCGCCGAAGCGGATATCGCAGTGCTTCGGGTGGACAGTGGAGAATTCGGCTACGTTGACGTGCTCGGGGGGCGCATCACTGGCGATCGTCGCATCGGGTGTGAGATGACCCTCCGCGCGGGAGAGATCGTGTTCGACTACAACGGCCGCGCCGGGACCCCGTGGCGGGACGCGGACGTCGATTATCCCGGCCGCTGACAGCCAACCGCGCTGGCCGGACTGTCTCGCTGTGCGGAGCCGGCTCTTCCGTCGGCAGGCGTGCTACGCCTTGCCTATGCGGAATGCATGGGCGTGCTCTTCTCCTAGGCCGTCAGGCAGCCTCAGGGCAAGAGTTCCATCGGCGTAGGACGCTTCGACAGCGCGGTCGTCCCCCACGATCGACACATCGGCGCTCTCGCCCTCCGCACCGATCTCCAGGCGGAGCTCCGGACGGCTCGGCTGGCCTAGGACGATTGCGTAGAGGGCGTCATCTTTGGTTGTAAACCGCACCGGTGTGCCTTCGGCCGTCTCGCCAGTCGCGCGAGTCCACGGGCGCGTGCCGTAGATTGCGTCTCCGTTCTTGCCGAGCCACTGGCCCAGTGCCTTCAGTCGACAGGCCTGCAGTTCCGGGATCGTGCCGTCGGCCATCGGCCCGGCGTTGAGGAGAAGGTTGCCGTTCTTGCTCACGATGTCCGCGAGCAGGTGGATGAGCTCGGCCTCGCCGATGGTGTGGTCTTCCGTCTCGACCTGGTTGTACCCGAACGAGAATCCGAGGCCGCGGCAGGTTTCCCACTTGTCCTCGGTGATCTCGTCCATCTTGGCGTATTCCGGCGTGTCGAAGTCCTTGTGTCTTGGTGGCGCTCCCTCCTTGCCGATCTCAAACCGGTTGTTGATCAGCCCTTCCGGATTGGCGTTGTAGAAGTCTGCAACGATCTGGGCAAGGTCGCTCTGTTCCGGATAGCCGATGTCGTTCCACAGAATCGTAGGATCGTATCGGCGTATCAGTTCGCGCCAGTGGGCGTCCGCGTAGTCGGCGAACTCTTTGTGTATGCAGGATAGTCGAGAAGACCTGCTGTATTGTCTCTATGGGCTCTGGATTATAGCTCCAGTCGAGACCCCCCGAATAGTAGAAGCCCATTCGCATTCCGGCTGCCCGCACTGCGGCGGTGAGCTCGCCGACGATGTCGCGCTCGGCGGAGCGCTGCCCGGACGGCAGGTGAGGATTCTCCACCGCGCTGGGCCACAAGGTGAAACCGTCATGGTGTTTGGTTGTCAGCACCACGTAGCGTGCGCCCGCCTCTTGAAACAGGCCCGCCATCACAGCCGGATCCCATCCCCTCACTGCCTCGTTGAAGTGCGCGGCAAAGTCCATGTAGGCGAAGTCCTCACCGTATGTCTCGCGATGGTGGTTCTGCGTTGGCGAACCCTCGATGCGCAGGGTATTCAGGTACCACTCCGAGTAGGGGTTGTTAGTGAACCACTTGTCCCAGTCGACCTCCCCCAGCTCTCCGATGGGCGTTGCCCATCCAGGCACGGAATATAGGCCCCAGTGGACGAAGATGCCGAGCTTGGCGTCGTCGAACCATTTCGGGACTTCATGGGTCCGCAGGGAGTCCCAGTTGGGCTCGAACCTAGGCGCTGGGCTGGGCGGGTCGCCCCCGCAGCGGATGAGAGCCGGCGCAGCGGACGCTGCTGCCAAGAATGACCTTCTTGAGAGTGTACTTCGCATTCTCGAAGCTCCTGTTCTGCCTGAGGTGGCCTGCGGGCCTATGCCAAGAGTGGCTGGACCACATCCCCATGGACGTCCGTCAGCCGGAAGTGTCGGCCCTGGTACTTGAACGTCAGGCGCTTGTGGTCGACTCCCAAGCAATGCAGCACGGTTGCTTGCAGGTCGTGCACATGGACCGGGTCCTCGACCACGTTGTAGCAATAGTCGTCTGTCAGACCATGAGTGATCCCGGACCGGATCCCGCCGCCCGCCATCCACATCGAGAAGCACCTCGGGTGGTGGTCCCTGCCGTAGTTGGTCTCGCTGAGCTTGCCCTGGCAGTACACCGTCCGACCGAATTCCCCGCCCCAGATCACGAGCGTGTCGTCGAGCATGCCGCGCTCCTTGAGGTCGAGGATCAGTGCGGCCGACGCTTGGTCAGTATCCCGGGCCTGCAGACGGATGTCTCTCGGCAGGTCGGTGTGCTGGTCCCAGCCGCGGTGAAAGACCTGCACGAAACGCACGTCACGCTCTGCCAGCCGGCGCGCCAGCAGACAGTTCGCGGCATATGTGCCGGGCCTGCGGGAATCCGGTCCGTAGCGCCTGAAGACGTGCTCCGGTTCTGTTGACAGGTCCATGAGTTCGGGGACCGACGTCTGCATCCTGTACGCCATCTCGTACTGCGAGATGCGGGTCTCGATCTCCGGATCGCCAAACTCTTGCGAGCGCATGCGATTGATCTCCGAGACCGCGTCCAGCATGCTGCGGCGTGCCGGGCCATCAATGCCGGTGGGGTTCGAGAGGTAGAGGACGGGATCGCCGCTGCCTCGGAATTTCACGCCCTGATAGCGGGACGGGAGAAAGCCGGCGCCCCACAGGCGCGAAAAGAGCGGCTGGGACTGGTTCAAATTGCTGCCCTGCGATATCAGCACCACAAACCCCGGCAGATCGCGGTTTGCGCTCCCGAGACCGTAGCTGACCCAAGAGCCGATCGATGGTCGTCCCGGCTGCTGGAATCCGCTCTGGATGAAGGTGATCGCAGGATCGTGGTTGATCGCGTCGGTCTGCACGGTCTTCACCAGAGCGATGTCGTCGACGACCTTCGCAGTGTGCGGCAGCAGTTCGCTCAGTTTCGTGCCGGACTGTCCGTGGGCCCCAAACTCGAATATCGACGCGGCGACGGGCAGGCGGTCTTGGCCCGATGTCATCCCCGTGATTCGTTGGCCTCGGCGCACGCTGTCCGGCAGATCCTCTCCATGGAAGCGGCGCAGCATGGGCTTATGGTCGAAGAGGTCGATCTGCGACGGAGCTCCCGACTGGAACATGTAGATGACGCGCTTCGCGCGGGGAGCAAAGTGGGGCAGGCCAGGAAGGCCGCCAGCGCCGCCGCCTTCGGTGGCCGCGAAGCCATCCCTCCCTAGCAGGAAGGACAGCGCCGCCGGCCCGATGCCGACGGCCGACCGGCCGAAGAACTGGCGCCGGGTAACGATCAGCTTGCGTTCAAGCTCTGGATTCATCGCTCCCTCATTCCTTGCTGATAGCTTCGTCCAGGTTAAGGATACTGCTCGCCACCATCGTCCACGCCGCCAGTTCCGACGGCTCAGCCCACGCGGCCACGTGCGACTCGCCTACGGCCAATAGCTGCTCGGCCTGCTCGGGATTCTTAGCGAAGCGGATCTGCTGCTCGGCTGCAAGGTTGGTCAGCACTGCGGATTCTGCCCTGCTCGGCAGCCGTCCGAGCACGCGAGAGTACCCGGCGAGCACGCGCCCTGCTGGATCATCGCTGAGGTCCACCATCCGCTCCGCAAGGGCACGAGCGGCCTCCACGTAGGTAGGGTCGTTCATCAGCACCAGTGCCTGAAGCGGTGTGTTAGTGCGCGAGCGTCGGGCGATGCACTTCTCTCGGTCCGGGGCGTCGAACACCGCGAGCGAGGGAGGTGGAATGGTGCGCTTCCAGAATGTGTACATGCTGCGCCGGTACAGGTCCGCGCCGGATCCGGGGCGGTACACCTGGGCGGTGAACATGTCGCCGTAGGCCATCTCCTTCCACAACCCGTCGGGCTGGTAAGGGAACACGCTTGGCCCACCGATTCTCCTGTCGAGGAGGCTGGCGGCCGCAAGGGCATTGTCGCGGACGGACTCTGCCTGCAGCCTGAAGCGCGGTCCACGGGCCATCATGATGTTCTCCGGGTCCAATGCTCTGCGCTCGTCCGTCATTCGCGAGCTCTGGCGATAGGTGGCCGACATCACGATCTTCTTCTGCAGGGCCTTGATGTCCCATCCGCTGCTCACGAACTCAACCGCCAACCAGTCCAGGAGGTCCGGGTGGGTCGGGATGTCTCCTTGGCGTCCAAAGTCCTCCGCGGTTTGCACCAAGCCCCGGCCGAAATACCGCTGCCAGTAGTGGTTGACGGCCACCCGAGCGGTCAAGGGGTGCTCGGGACTGACCAGCCATCTGGCCAGTCCGAGGCGGTTGCGCGGCTCGTCGGCCGGGAACGGGGCCAGCAACTCTGGGGTGGCCGGGGATACCGGATCGCCGCGATTGCGGTAGTCCCCGCGCTCCAGCATGTAAGTAGCGCGCGGGCTCGCCAGTTCTCGCATCACCATCACGTTTTCCACGTGCGCCTGAAGCGCCGCCCGCTCGGTGCGGAGCCGCTGGAGCTTCGAGTACAGCTCACGGTCCCCTCGGCTGGCGGAATGCGTAAGGTAGTATTCCCTGAGGCGGCTAGCTCGGCTGCGGCAGCGCGTGACATCGGTGTCGGGCTTGGGCGCGTAGATGTCGTCCTCTGGCGTCTCGGGCGCGCTCGCCAGAACCTTCTCGCAGTTGACGTACGGGGCTGAGAGCAACGCTGCCACCGGTTCGTGGGTGTGGAGCGTGCTGATCTCGGAACGATCCAGCACCCGCGAGTAGATCCGCAGGTCATCCAGAGTCCCCGTGTAGCGTCCCCCGAAGCGGCCAGCCCCGATCTCGACAGGGGACCCCGATTCCGGCGATCCGGTGAGGCTATCTTCTACCACTTCCGTCTCAACCCGCTTGCCGTTGAGGAATATCCGGATTCCGGAAGCGTAACCAGACCCGTCGTAGGTGACCGCCACATGGTAGGAGGGATCTACCCCGCGCTGGTTGCGCAGCGGGTGCGCCGGTTTGACTGCGACGGCGCTCCCGAGTGCCGAGGACAGCCGAACGGTGAGTTCGTACTCCCGCCGAAGCGAGTCGGGGATCGACACCGGTCGGCTCAGCGTGAGCGCCAACCCCCGCTGAGTCTCCGGCCCGTCCATCTTGTGGAGCAGCGACTTTTCGACCAGTCCCGAGTGGCGCATCCAGAACGTCAGGGTGAATGGTTTCGACACATCGATGGAACGCGTCCTGGGGAATGCGACGTGGGTGTCGACGTCGAAAGACGCGCCCTGCCCGGCGTTTGCGGTCCGGAAGAGCGGTTCGCCGCGCATCACGCGGCCGTGCCTGTAGTTGCCCGAGGAGTCGGAGAAGCCACCCTCCATTTCGTAGTGCGCCTCGAGCCCCGCGCGGCTGGCTCTCGGGATGGTCTCGATCGCGGTCTGCTCCCACTGAGCTATCTGCCGCCCAATGCGCTCGGCCGACAGGTCGGCTTGCACGGACCGAATCCCAGCATCGATTGCGTCGAGCTCCTGCCTCTGCTGCGGATCGGGCAGTTGCAGCATCGGGACGGCATTCCCGTTGACCCCGTCCAGCCCGAGTTCATCCACCGAGTTGAAGAACGCGTAGAACTCGTAGAACTCTCGCTGGGTGATCGGGTCGTACTTGTGGTCGTGGCACCGGGCGCAGCCCATTGTCATCGCCATCCAGACGGTGGAGACGGTCTCCACGCGGTCCACCACGTACTCCGTGTGGTACTCGGCCGGGATCGCTCCGCCCTCATGGTTGATCATGTGGTTGCGGTTGAATCCGGTAGCGACCCGCTTGTCCGTGTCGCCGTCTGGCAAGAGGTCGCCCGCCAATTGCTCAATGGTGAACTCGTCGAAGGGCTTGTTGTCGTTGAATGCCCGAATCACCCAGTCTCGCCAGTGCCACATGTCACGTCGGCCGTCGATGTGAAACCCGTGCGTGTCTGCGTAGCGCGCCAGGTCGAGCCACTGCATGGCCATCTGCTCGCCATAGTGCGGCGAGCCCAGCAGCCTATCCACCTGACGCTCGTATGCGTCCGGTGACTGGTCCGCCAGAAAGCGGTCCACCTGTGATGGCTCCGGGGGCAGTCCAGTGAGGTCAAGGCTCAGACGGCGCAGGAGTGTGCGCTTGCCGGCCTCCGGGGCAAGAGCCAATCCGTTTGCGTTAAGCCGCCGGACGACAAACGCATCGATCTCATTCGGCCGGGTGCGGCCGACGTCGGCTCTTGGGACAGCTGGCCGTCGAGGTGCCTCGTAGGCCCAATGGGAACTCCAGTGGGCTCCTTCGTCAATCCACTGCCGAACGGCCTCGATCTGCTCCGGCGATGGCCTCCGCTCCGCCCCGGGCGGCGGCATGCGGGCTTCGGCAACCTGGTGGCTCAGTCGTTGGTACAGCCGGCTCTCCGCCGCATTGCCGGGAACGACGAGCTGGTACCCGCCGCGGTCGCCGAACATGCCCTCGCGAGTGTCCAGCCGGAGTCCTGCCTGACGGGTGTTGCCGTCCGGGCCATGGCAAGCGAAGCATGCGTCGGACAGGATCGGCCGCACATGCTTCCGATAGTCGACAGGTTCACTGCCAATGACGGCGGCCGACGAGACGACGCCTGTCAAGGTTAGCGATGCGAGGGCGAGCAACATTGGAGCCATCAGAAGAGAATCCCTATACATCTATAACCCACAAGAGTGCGCGCGCGCATGACCGCGATACAAGTTTGGACCTGCACGGCTGTGGAGACCTTGCGTAATCGGTAGAAGTTCGGCCTTGGCGCACACAAGCGCGAGGAGCCGCTGCAGGCATCTGGGGAGAACTAGGAGCGCACTCCGGACATGGTGTGGCGTGGGATAGGACGACGCCTGCACGGAAGGGATGCCAGTCGGGGAAGCGCGGCCTAGGCGGCCAACCTTGATCCGGTCGGGAGATCCCAAACTGGCGGAACGGAACGTCGGTGTGGGCAATCCCGTCTTGGAACGAACGCTCCGTGAGTCAGGCCGAGTGGCGTGAGACTTGATCCGGTGCACTACTTCGAAGCGGAAACAGCTGTTGGGCCGAAGGCTGAGCCGACGAGGATCGGTTCTCCCAGCGTCCGCACGAGTTTGACGAACGCCGTCCTAGGCTCAACACCGGCGGTCTCCGGGTTCGCGACGTCGTAGTACCAGAAGGTCTCCCCGAATTCCGCAGTTGCCTTAACCAAGTCCCGCCCGTCGAACAGCTCCGGGATCCGTCCCGAGAAGGCGAACATGCTCTCACTGCCACTGAACTCCACCACGCCTGTCTCCGCGTTCACGCCGAACACATAGGTCGCCCCATGATTCCAGCGGGCAGACTTAGACAGCACGGGCCACGCAAAATAGCCCAGCGTCTCCACCAGCAACGCCGCACAGCGCACGAATTCCTGCAGCTTCTTGGCGCTTGGTGCCTTGCCCAGGTTTGCGGCGTTCACCTCGTGCGCCGCGCAGGTGCCCGGCAAGTCAGGCGAATAATACGTTGCCCCGATGGCTGCCCGGGCTCCGTTCCATCCGATTTCCTTCACGTACGAGCTCTTCGGCTGCCGCACTCCGGTCGCAGCGTCCATGAGCGCGTGGTAGATCCAGCCCTCGTCGACCAACGACAGCAGCCTGTGCAGTTCGGATGAGTAGTCCGTTCCGAATCCGTCGATCGACCTCCCCCGCACCGTCTCCTCGAGCGAGGGGTCCAGCGGGAACACGCGTGTCCGCAAAGTGTCCCCCGACGGTTCTAGGGAATGCACGAAGACGTGGACCTCCCCGTGGTTCCAATGCCCGTCCTCGTGGAATGCGCGCCGCGCTTCTGCCTCGCCGTGCTCCAGGACATAGGCCGCTGCGCACCGCACGAAGGCCGGCAAGTCCTCTCTGGTGCGCATCGCCCGAGCGGTCACGTAGTTCTCTGCGCAAGTCCCACGCCCGACTCCATCCACCCGTGTGAGTGTTACCGATGCTCTCGTGAAGTAGATGTCCGTCCGAGACTCGAAGCCCGAGTCGGCTCCGAACAGCAACCATAACCGTCCATCGTCGGGTACCGCGACTGTCTCGGGCATCGGCCGGTCCTCGAAGGTCTTCAATTCCCACCGACGGGACTGCTCGCACTGCCTGGAGTTGGCAACATTGCCGAGAACCACTGCCTGCGCCCCGCCGCGGGACTGGTTCCCGATGTCGATGTTCATGCGGAGATAGGAGCCCCTTCGGACGGCAAGCGGTTCAATGGCTGACACGCCAGCCTTGATCCAGACGCTCTCGCCGGGGGCACCACCGACACCGAAGCATCCAGCCGGCGTGTCGGTGGCGATTTCTGCGCTGAGGCTGACGCCGTAGAGCGCTCCGGGTTGTAGGCCGCCGATCGATCCCTTGAGGAACATGAACAGGTCGTCGCTGCGGTTGACTCCGGAGAGAAAGTGGCCGGCCCGCGACTGCAGCGGAGCCGGCAGCGTGCGGTGGTCAGAAGTCAGCTCGTAGATTGGCGCGTGGGCGGGGGGATAGTCTGCGAAGCCGCCCACGAATCCTTGGGGCCCGAGATGGAAGTCGAATGTGAACGTCCGCGCATCAGGATGGTTCGTACGGCTTGGGGAAGCGAAGGCAATCGAGCTGATCAGCAAGGTTGCCGTCGTGATCACGGGTCGGCAGCGTCGCATTTCGGCGCATAGTATCAGACTCTTGCACGGCTCCTGTCGGCATCGGTGCCCGTATCCGACCCGACTGCATCGCTCGCAGTGATTGGACGTTGCTCACGCGATCGTCCGCAGGACAGCTTCGTGAGGGTCTGTCATCGGGCAGAACGAGAGGCTTTGCACGCAGATCGGGAGCGTCAGCTTCACGGATACGGCGACGTCGAGTGGCCGATCCTGTTCGACGACGACAAGCTCAAGAGTCGGATCCGCAGAGCGCTCCAAGTCGCTACCAACAGGCGCAGCTCTGCGCTGTCGAATGGTGGATCAGGGTAAACGACGATTCTCCGGATGCCCTGCTTGACGCTGGGTGTCGCCGTCGAGACGAGTTCAGCGGGAAGGGCCGCGAAGTGGGTGTCCAACCACCGCTCCGGCGACGCTTCGCCCCAGCGGCAACGGCGGGAGTCTGGAGTACATCGCCCAAGCCCCCCGGTGATCTTCGGAAGACGGTCCTTCGCGACCGGATCCATGCGAACAACCGGAACATTGCCGAGGTGGGGGATGGCCCTCTCGTCCCCGGTGTACAGGCGATCCACGAGGATCGTCGGCATCCGCTCTCGCTTGGCATCGACCACCTCTCGCCTAGGTGCCGGAACCTAAGGTTTGCGGCGCCCCATGTAGATATCTGGCCCGCCCACCACCTTGCGAAAGCGGAGGGCCGCTGCAAGGAGCGTCCGAGAGTCAGGGGCTCTCAGCGCTGTCTCGGGTCTCGAAGCGCTGCTTCGCTGTGATCCCGTCTCCTTGTCGGGCCGTCACGAGCGTGTTCGTGTCGACCGTCCCCAAGGTGGACTCAGAACCGTCGGGCCAGCGGATCGACATTTCTGCCTTCAGGTGTTGGCCAAGGCCGAAGTGCACAGGTAGATCGCTTTGGGAGATGTGGTAGCCACCGCTGCGGACTTCGCGCATTTGGGTCGTCGTGCCTGCTCGCACGATGACGCGCGCTCCGATGGCTGCCCTACCTGCTGGAGTCCGGGCGTCGACCAACAGGGCATTGCCGACGGGTGCGAACTGCTTCAGGAGCGAGGGGTCGTCGTGCATGTTCACCGTCACGATCTCGAGCGTTCCATCGTGGTCTAGGTCTCCAACCGCAATGCCCCGTGACGATCGATAATCGTTGATCCCAGGTCCGGCTTGGCCACTGAGGTCGTGGAACCTGCCTTGACCGTAGTTCCAGTAGACCAATCTTCGCTGGCGGAACGTCTCTCCGATTCCCGCTTGGTCGACCCGCGGATAGACGTGTCCGTTGGCCACGAAAATGTCCTGGAAGCCGTCCTGATCAATGTCGATAAAGGCCGTGCCCCATCCCAAGAACTGCGTGTTCACCGCGAGGCCGGTCGATACAGTCTCGTCGATGAACATCTGCATTCCCTCGTTGAGGTACAGGGTGTGCGTGTCATTGGAGAAATTCGTCTTGAAGATGTCCAGGTCTCCGTCCAAGTCGAAGTCTGCGGCTGTCGTCCCCATGCCAGCCTGCTCTTGTCCGTCCATGTTGTACGCAGTTCCGGAAATGATGCCGATCTCCTCGAACTTGCCTTCTTGGTTGTGGAAGAAGAGACTTGCCGTTGAATCGCAGGAGACGTACACGTCCACCCAGCCGTCGTTGTCGAAGTCCGCAGTCAGGGGCGTGAATCCGTAGTACAGCTGCTCTGTCTGTACGCCAGCCTCTTCGGAGACGTCGCTGAAGGATCCTGTCCCATCGTTGCGGTACAGCGACATGGACTCGCCGGGGAGGCCTCGCGGTCCGCACAGCACGGGCATTCCCTTCCATCGGCACTCGGCCCCCTCGCCGGGTTTGGGCGTCTTGTCCAGGTCGAGGCGCAGGTAGTTCGCGACGAACAGGTCCAGATCGCCATCGCGGTCGTAGTCAAGGAATGCACAGCCCGTGCCCCAGCGCCGTCCACTCTCTGCCAAGCCTCGCTGCTCGGCCTCCTCGCTGAAGCGCTTGCCCGACTCGTTCCTATAGAGGCGGTTCTGCCCCCAATGGGGCACGAAGAGGTCCTCGAAGCCGTCGTTGTCGAAGTCCCCTGCGCAGGCTCCCTGGGCCCAGCCCGTGTGCTCGATTCCAGCCTCCTGCGTCACGTCCTCGAACTGCAGGCCGCCCAAGTTCCGAAAGAGGAAATGGCGTGGGGCCGGTCCCTCCTGCTCGAACTGGTCGGCGCCCACCAAGAGGACGTCGGCAAGCCCGTCTCGGTCATAGTCGAAGATCGCGGCCCCAGTCCCGGTGGACTCCACGATGAAGTTCTTGTGCGTCGGGGATCCGGAGACGGCTACGCCCCGTAGCCCCGATTCCTCGGCGAGATCCCGGTATTCGATCCTGGGGGCAACGATACCGTCAGGCAGCGGCCGTTTCGGCTGGGCCACCGCACCGCTAGAGGCGGAACCCTGGCCGAACGCCGTTCCCGGCGCCACGACCACCGACGCGAGGAGGGCCGCAGTCAGCGCGGCAGTCCAGACCGAGCGCATTCTCCCAACAGCATACGCAGCCTGAACCTCAGCCTCGTCCCAAAGCACTCGACCAGCCACCACTTGCCTCCTTCCGGATCTCATCCGACCACAAGGCGGGCCAGCTCCTTCTCGTCAAACTCGAATCCAAGACCCGGCCCGTCGGGCACATCCACCCTACCGGGCTTGTAGGGGAGCGGGACCTTGAGGATGGCATTCCCGAATGCCCGCGCGTACGACTCGCCGCCTTCAAGGATCACAGCGTTGGGGACTGCGGCGCAAAGGTGGATGGCCGAGGCTCGGTACGGTGCAGAGCCCATCGAGGAGTGCGGCGAGAACAGGATGTTGTAGGCGTCGGCCATGATGGCAATTCGTTTCGTCTCGGTGATGCCGACGCGGGATGTGTCCGGATTGATGATGTCGCAGGCGCGGCGCTCGAAGAGGTCCCGGAACTGGAAGCGGTTCGAGTACTGCTCGCCGGCGCAGATTGGCGCGTCCATACGGTCTGCGAGGATCGCGTAGCCGCCATAGTCCTCCGGCATCAGAACGTCCTCCCACCAGCCCAGGTTCTCGATCTGGTCCAGAGTGCGGCCCACTCGGGTGGCCTCGGAAAGTGTGTATCCCGCCAGCGAGTCGACCAGAATCTGGCCCTTGCCAGCCAGCACTTCCGCAGCGGCGATGACACGGTTCACATCGCGGACTTGCTCCCCGCGACCCTTTGCGAGGCTCATCTTCTGGTTCGGAAAGCCACGCTCAAGCAGCGCGGCCGCGTTCTCCCGCACCTCTTCGGGCGGGCCACCGCCCACGCCCTGGTACGTCGGAATGCTGTCCCGGAACTTGCCGCCCAACAGCTGGTACACGGGCATCGCCGCCGCACGGCCGACAATGTCCCAGAGCGCGATGTCCACTCCGGCCATGGCGCGCGTGAACCAGCCCGTGCCGTAGCCTCGGAGGCGCTGCGTTGAGTACATCTTTTCCCAGATGGCCTCAATGCGGCGGGCGTCCATCCCCAGCAGGATCGGTCGGAAAAGGTCCGTGAGGGCGGTCTTGACAACGCGGGGAGTCATTACCGCATGGGACTCGCCCCAGCCGACGACCCCTTGGTCTGTTGTGATGCGGACCAGCAGCGTCTGCCGGTAACCGCCCTGCCGCACGGTCTCGGCCCGCTCCAAGCGGTTCCACAGTCCGATGCCGCCGGTCGTCTGCCCGAGCGGGGTCATCGCGACGAATCGCCCCTCGGGCCCTTTCTCCGGCGGGTCCCGAAGGATTAGGGCTTCGACATCAGTAATGAGAAGCGGAACGCCGATCTTGGCGGAGGCAGCTCTGAGGCAGTCAAGGCTGGATGCGGTTGCGAGCGAGGCGCCGGCAGAGGCCTTGAGGAAGGTTCTTCGGTTCAGCATGATTCACTTCGAGCGAGGCCGAGTACCGGCCCCATTGAAAGGGTACTTCCCGGTTGCTCGGTTCACCTTCTCCGCGTCATCCGACGTAACGGCGAACGACTCCGCAAGCATGGCCGCAGATCGCGGTAGGTCGTTCAGGCTGTGGTCGCGCCCGTGCCTCTGGGAGCGTACGCGTGGGACGCGTACTGCAACACCATCCTGCGGGTGTTAAAGAACGATCCGTTGAGCGCGATCGCGGACCGCATCACTTCGCCGTAGGCATTCGGGCGTTCGTAGAACAGGGGGACCGTGACGCGCTCCAGCTTGTCGTATAGGGCGTGCGCGACGCTTGCTTCATCGTCGAGTGCTCCCCGGTAGTTCGCTGCGGACCACCCTGTGACTCCTTCGACGTGCCCCTCGAGCCACCAGCCGTCCAGCACGCTGAGGCTGGGCACACCATTCAGTGCCGCCTTCATCCCGCTGGTCCCGGATGCCTCGCGAGTCTTCTCGGGGGCGTTAAGCCAGAGGTCCGATCCGCTAGTGAGGATCCTCCCCAGCTCCATTTCATAATTCTCGACATACACCACGGGCACGTCTGCGCCGAGCGCCCGAGCAGCCTCGTGCACGTCCCGGATCATCTGTCTTCCGCCCTCGTCGCGCGGGTGCGCCTTACCGGAGTAGACCAGTTGGAAACGGCCCACTCGCTTCGCGATCCAGCGCAGTCGCTCCAAGCTGTGGAACACGAGTGCGGCTCGCTTGTAGGGAGTGGCCCGCCGGGCGAATCCGATCGTGAGCACTTCGGAGCTGAGCTGGACTCCAGTTCGGCGATGCACTTCCTTGATAAGCGCTTGCTTCGCATCCCAGTGAGCGGCGAGCACCTCCGCAACGGGAATGGCCGTCGCATAGCGCAGGTAGAGGCTGTCCGTTCGCCACTCCGGAATGTGGCGGTCGAAAAGGTCGCGCATCGGGCGGGCGGCCCAAGTGACTGCGTGTATCCCGTTGGTGACGGCTCGCACACGGTAGCGAGGAAACATCTCCTGAGAGACTGACTGGTGGATCCTCGCGACGCCGTTTGCGAATCGAGAGCACTCGAAGGCCAGTCGGGTCATGTTCAACACGTCGCCCGCCAGTAGGCCAGCGGAGTCCAGCAGGGCTGTCCGGGACTCCCCCAGCACACGCTCGACCAAGGTTCGGTGAAAGCGATCGTGGCCCGCAGGCACGGGTGTATGGGTGGTGAAGACGCACCGGTCGCGGACCGACGCCAAATCCTCAGGCGTGGCCCGATGGTCACCCCGAGCCGTGACCTTCCCTTCCAGCAGAGCCAGGCCGAGCAGCGAGGAATGGCCCTCGTTCATGTGGTAGACCTCTACCCCGCCGTGGCCGAGCCGCGCCAGGATCCGCTGTCCCCCGATGCCGAGGATGGCCTCTTGGCAGAGGCGGTAGCGGTCGTCGCCCCCGTACAGGTGGTGCGTGAGGCCTCGGTCCTGTTCGGCGTTGCTTGAGATGTCAGTGTCCAGCAGGTACACCGGCACGACGTGTCCCGTAATCCCGCGAATGGAGTAGCGCCAGCACGCGATCGTGACCCTGCGCCCCTCGATGTGCACCGAGGTCCGAGCATCCATGCGCTCCAAGCTGTGCTCAGGTACCCAATCTGCGTCTTGCTCGCTCTGCTCTCCGTCCGGGCCGATGGATTGCCGGAAGTAGCCCTTACGGTAAAGAAGCGTTACGCCCGCCATGCGGACTCCGAGATCAGCTGCGGACCGTAGGGTGTCGCCCGCCAAGACTCCGAGGCCTCCTGAATACGTCGGGATGTCGGACTTCAGACCCACTTCCATCGAGAAGTAGGCCACTGTTGGGCTCACGGTTCCGTTGCCGCGGCCAACGGGAGCCGCTAGGGAAGGGTCTGCCTGTGGGTAGGGATTCATTGCATCGGCTCCGGGGATCCAGTGACTGGGCGCGCACTCGGCCCCTGCGCGCTGCAGGCCGCCAGTCCATACAGTCGCGCGTACTTCTGAAGCACGGTTCCCCAGCCGTACTTCGAGCGAACATGGAGATCGGCGGCCCTCCGCATGCTCCGCAGCTTGGGCGGGTCCTTGGCCAAGGCGAGCGCGCGATGCATCGCTGCGACAAGCCCACGCAGGTTCGCCCGATCGTTACTCGCAAAGTAGCCTAGGCCGGTCATTCCGTCAATCACCTTGGCGAGGCCACCGACCTGGTTAACGATGGGCAGGTTTCCGTTCAGTTGGGCGATCATGTCCACCAAGCCGCACGGCTCAAACCGGGACGGGACCAAGAAAAAGTCGCCGGCCGCGTAGATGCTTGAGGCAAGCTCAGGACTGAAGCCCGCAATGGCCACGGCCCGCCCGTCGTACTCTTCTGCGAGCCTTCGCAGGGTGGCCAGAATGCGCGGATCGTTGCCGTCGCCGAGCACGCAGAGCGCGGCCTTGGGACTGGCGTCGAAAACCTCCTCCGCTGCCCGCACGGCGATGTCGATGCCTTTCTGGGCTGTCCAGCGCCCTACGACGGTGAACAGGCAGTCGGAGGTTGCGAGTCCCGCCAGCGATCCCAGTCTCTTGGCCGACGAGAGGCCCCACTTGGCCGTAAGGTCGTCCCCGGAAATCGCCTTTGCGAAGCGCTGCCTGAATTCGCGCTTCCAGCCGAACGCCGAAAGGCGTTTGCGGCCTGGGCGGATCTCCGCCCGAATAGCCTCCGGACCCTTCAGCGCAGGGTCAATCCCGTTGGTTATGCCCGTGAGTGTGACGGAATTCTCATCGAGAAAGGCCGATAGGCCCTGTACGTCCGAATCCCCTCCCGACTTGGGTCGGCAGGCTGTCCGGACTTCCCACGCGTACCCAGGGCTGACGGTGTTGAGTCGGTCGGCGTGCAGGGCCGCGGCGGCGAATGGGTCGAATTCCCCCCTGACCACGCACCGCTGCACGGCGTCGCGCGGAAGGTTTCCGACGGCGGCAACGAAGTCTAGATCCGGGCACCGCTGACGGTATGCCGCGCCGCAATTGTGAGCCGTGACTATGAAGCGCCGGTTCCCGGGGCTCAACTGTGTCCGCGCCATGATAGGCAGCATGGCGGTGTGTGCGTCGTGGCAGTGCACCACGATCGGGCCCTCCAGGCGCTCGATCCAAGCGATGCTCGCCTTCTGCAGCAATACGTTCATCGCGAAGTAGTCGAAATGCCCGGATCCCTCGGTCGGGCGGAAGTCAGGAGGAGGCGGCTCGGCGCCGCACACCTTCTGGTCCGGGCGGCTGGACTCGGCAATGGCCCTGGCCTCCTCCGCCGTATAGGTGTACGGCAGTCGTTTGCCAGAGAAGCGCTCGGCCACCACCACCGCAATGGTGAAGGTCGCCGCGCCGTGGAATCGGATTGCCCCTACTTGCACTCGCTCGGTCCGCCACTGCAGTGCGCTGTACGACATCGGGATGTCCGCGATTAGGGGTTGCGGTCGCGATGCCTGTGATGACTCCACACCCAGCAGCGCGGCGGCCGTCAAGGTCAAGTTCTTCAGGGCGTCCGCTTCGAACGGCCCGTAGTGCGGAAGGATGACCGTGGTGTCGAAGCCTGCGCTGCGGCAGGCCAAGGACAGCTGGAGGACCACATCGCCGACCCCCCCGGCGGCACTGATTCCGGCACACTCCCGTGCGATATGGACGATGTGGGGCCGTGCCGCGGATGCTTGTTCGTGGGCCATGGGTGCCTGCGATTCGCCTGCTGCCTAATGGCTGGACTGTGCCCGCGCCGGGGATGTCAGCATTGCGCGGGGCTCGGACTCCACGCTCCGCAGGACCACGCAGCGAACGGCACCTTCAAGGTCCGGGCCCGCGCGGTCGCAGGGTCCAGTGTCCCATGATAATGAGGAGGGTGCCGGGCTGGCCCTCGAGTCCGGAGTCCCGACACGCGCCTTCCGGGATTGGGTCTCGGTCGACCGCGGGCTAGGAGGCGTGGTCGCGCGCCACTCAGGGCACAGGCATTCGGTGGACTGCAGCGGACCCATGTCCACGCACATACTGCCGGGCAAGCCCCACCCCTTGGGCGCGACGGTGGTCGGAGACGGCGTCAACTTCGCCCTCTACTCCGGTCACGGCGAGTCTGCCGAGGTCTGCCTGTACGAAACGGCCCGAGACGCGGCGCCGTCCATGGTCGTGCCATTCGTCGGGAGGACCGACGGGGTGTTCCACTGCTGGGTTTCCGGCATCGGCGCCGGTCAAGTGTACGGTTGCCGGGTGGCGGGTCCATGGAAACCTGGCCAAGGCCACCGCTTCGACCCCACCAAAGTCCTCTTGGACCCGTATGTGCGGGCGATCGCGCGAGCCGTCCGCTGGGGACCTGAGTCGTACTCGTACCGCGCTCCGTCCCATCCGGCGCCGCAGGTCGTTGACCAAGCGCTCAACGGTCTATGCAATGCGGCGACCTGCCCGCTTGGCATGGTTGCTGCACCAAGTCCCAAAGAGTTTGAGCATCCGAGGCGGCCTTGGGCGGAGACGGTTGTGTATGAGCTGCACGTCCGGGGCTTCACGAAGAGGCACCCCGCCGTGCCTCCTGAACTGCGCGGAACCTACGCTGGATTGGCGTCGGAGCCGATCGTTGAGTACATCGCCGGCCTCGGCGTCACGGCTGTCGAGCTGTTGCCAGTCCAGCACCACGTGGACGACCACCGGCTGCAGCGGATGGGGCTCAGGAACTACTGGGGCTACCAGCCGATCGGGATGTTCGCTCCCGAGCCCAGCTACTCATCCGAGCAGGGCGTGGGAGCCGTTGAGGAGTTTCGGGCGATGGTGCGCCGCTTCCATGCCGCCGGCATCGAGGTCATACTCGACGTTGTCTTCAACCACACAGCCGAACTCGGGCACGACGGACCGACACTTTCCTTCCGAGGCATCGACAACCGCTCCTACTACAGGCTCGCGGACAAGGATCGGCGGCGGTACCGGAACTACAGCGGCTGTGGCAACTCGCTCAACACGGCGAACCCCGCGGTCTCGCGTCTTGTGATGGACTGCCTTCGCCACTGGGTCTCAGTGATGGGAGTGGACGGCTTTCGCTTCGATCTGGCCGCGTCGCTGGGTAGGCACCGGGACCGCTTTGACCCAACTGCCCCGTTGCTTGAGGCCATCCGGCAAGATCCGGTCCTGAAGAGTGCCAAGTTGATCGCGGAGCCGTGGGACCTGCACCCGTCGGACGGCTACCATCTGGGAGGATTCCCACCCGGCTGGGCCGAGTGGAACGGTCGGTACCGCGATGTCACCCGCCGCTTCTGGCGCGGGGATGTTGGCTGCACTGGCGCCTTCACCACCGGACTCGCAGGAAGCAGCGACATTTTCGGGAGGACGCGCCGCTCGCCACTTGCCAGCGTCAACTTCGTCACATCCCATGACGGCTTCACCTTGGCGGACTTGGTGTCGTACCGCTCCAAGCGCAACGATGCCAACGGCGAGGGCGGCAGGGACGGGGAGAGCAACAACCACAGCTGGAACTGTGGGCAGGAGGGCCCTTCGGCCAATTCGCTCCTGCTCGCGTTGCGCAAGCGCCAGTGCCGCAACCTCTTGGCGACTCTGCTGCTCTCACAGGGTGTGCCCATGCTGCTGGCAGGTGACGAGTCCGGCAGGACGCAGATCGGCAACAACAACGCCTACTGTCAGGACAACGAGATCAGCTGGCTCGACTGGGGCCCGGGCTACGACAGCAGCATGGCCTCGTTCGTCCGGCAGCTGATCCGACTGCGTTCTGGAGAGCCCGCTCTCAGGAGGTCGTGCTTTTTTGAAGGCAGCATCGACCCCGGGACAGGCCTGAAGGACGTTACATGGCTATCGAGGGCGGGCCACGAGCTCTCAGGTGCGGCCTGGCAGACCCCTGAGGCGCGCTGTTTCGGTGCCCGCATCGCCGAGCCCGGCCGGCCTGTCTATCTGCTGCTCTTCAACAGCTCGGAACGGGCCCGCACGTTCCGCCTTCCTAGCGCCGCTTGGACTGTTCTCGTCGACACCGCTGAGAACGATCTACGCGGTGCGTGCCCGGAAGGCCCGAGTTGGCTTCTCCAAGCCCACAGCTTCGCACTGCTGAGGTCATCGGATGGCTAGCGGCCAGCTACTCAGGCTCGCTCGGCTCTACGGCGTTCTCGCGTCGTACCGAGATGGCTTCCGGCGCGATCGGCAGACCAGCACTGCCACGCTGCTTGCCGTCCTGCGGAGTCTTGGCGCTCGGGTCCACAGTCCTGACGACGCACCGCAAGCGGTCCGCCGAGCCTTGTCGGACCGATGGAGCCGGCTGGTCGAGCCCGTCTGCGTTGTGTGGCAGGGCGGTCCGCAACGTTGCGTGGTGCGCCTGCCCGAGTCAGCCGCGTCTGCCGGACTGCGTTTTTCCCTGGAGGCCGAGGATGGCGAAGTCCGAGAATGGTCGGTCGCTACGGAGTCCCTGTGCGCGCGCCGGGCGGCGGAGGTGTGCGGAACAAGCTACCTCTGCGCGAGGGTGGCGATTCCGGGGCCTCTACCGCTGGGCTACCACCGCTTGCGGGTCAGCGCGGCCGGGCGGAGTGGCGAGGCACTGCTCATCCACGCCCCTCGCCGCTGTCCGGACTTACTGCGGAGCTGGGGCGTGTTCGTGCCCCTCTACGCTGTCCACTCGACTCGGTCGGGAGGAGTGGGGACGTTCTCCGATCTTGGGCGCTTTGCCCGCTGGGTGCGCGGCCTCGGGGGAAGGCTGGTGGGCACTCTGCCGCTGCTGGCCACATTCTTGGACGATCCGTTCGCTCCGAGCCCGTACACTCCGGTCAGCCGCCTCTTCTGGAACGAGCTATTCGTCGACTTGGCCAGCGTCCCCGAATGGACGCCGGCCTTGGGTGGGATCGTGAATGACTCGGGACGGTATGTCGACTATCGGCGGCACATGCGTGCAACGCGCACAGCTCTCCAGGCCGCCCTCTCCCGCATTTCTGGCGTCCGACGGGCACAGCTGGCCCAGTTCGTAGCCCGGAGCCCCGAGCTTCGCAGGTACGCCGCGTTCCGTGCGGGACTCGAGAGGGGGTCGGGCAGTGGTCGGGGTTTTGACCTGGCGGACACGGCCTGCGCCTATCACGCCTATGCACAGTGGATCGCAGGAGCCCAGTTGGCGGCAGCCGCACGTGGGGATTTGGGCGGAGGTCCGAGCTTGTACCTTGACCTGCCACTGGGCGTGCACCCGGACGGATACGACAGGACCCGCTATGCGGGCGTCTTCGCGGCCGGCATGTCGGGCGGAGCTCCTCCCGACCGATTCTTCAGCAAGGGCCAGGACTGGGGATTCGCGCCTTTGCATCCAGCGAAGGCTCGTGAGACGGGCCATGAGTACTTCAGGGCCTGCCTGCGCCACCACATGCGGCACGCAGCAGTCCTGCGGATTGACCACGTCATGGGCCTACACCGCATGTACTGGATCCCCGAGGGTATGGAAGGGGACCAAGGTGCCTACGTGCGCTCTCCGGCCGACGAGCTGTACGCAATAGTTTGCTTGGAGGCCGCACGCAGCGGCGTGGCGGTGGTTGGCGAGGACTTGGGGACAGTGCCGGAGTACGTGCGCCATCGGATGGCCGAGCGTGGCGTCCGACGGATGTATGTGAGCCAGTTCAGCGTGCGCACTAGGACGCGCCCCGGGCTGCGCGCTCCCCCGCGCCACTGCGTGGCGTCCGTCAACACCCACGACACAGCAATGTTCGCCGCATTCTGGGACGGACGGGACATTGAGGAGCAAGTCGCGCTCGGCTTGCTCGGGCCGGAGCACGCCGTCGAGGCCCGGGCGAGCCGCGAACGGGTAAGGGAGTGCCTGCTGCGGCACCTCCGCCGGGCGGGCGCGATCGATGACGAAGCCGTCCCGTCCCCTGCAGCCCTGCTCGCGGCTTGCCTAGACTTCCTTGCGGCATCGGCAGCCGAATGTGTCATGGTGACACTAGAGGATCTGCTCGGCGAGGTCGAGCCGCAGAACACGCCTGGGACACACCACGAGCGGCCGAACTGGACACGCCGCGCGCGGCAGAGCCTAGAGGGCATCTTTTCCGATCCCCTCGTCCGTGCCGCGCTGGAGCGAGTGAATCGCGGGCGCCGATCATGACCTGATCCCACGGAAGGGTGGGCTACGACACGAATGTTCCTGACGGAATGGGATTTGGGCCGGCTTGCCGCCGGAGCGCACACCAAGAGCTACGAGAGCTTGGGGGCGCACCCGGCAAGCCTTGGTGGCCGGACTGGGACTCGGTTCGCCGTCTGGGCCCCCGGCGCGGATGCCGTCTCAGTGATTGGGAGCTTTAACGCTTGGGACTGGTCGCGAAACCCGATGCGTCGCCGGGATCCAGGAGGATTCTGGGAGGCGTTCGTGGAGGGAGTGGGGGAGGGCGCCCTCTACAAGTATGCCGTCTCGTCCCAGCACGGGAGGTTCCGGGCGGAGAAGGCTGATCCGTACGCCTTCGCCGCTGAGCGGCCCCCGCGGACGGCCTCGGTGGTCTACGACCTGTCACGCTTCAGGTGGTCCGACGGCAAGTGGATGGCCGGCCGGGCCACCCGCAACCGACACGACGCGCCGATCTCCGTGTACGAAGTCCATCTGGGCTCGTGGATGCGCTCCTCCGGCTTCAACGGGGGCCGGCCGGACTACGAGAGACTAGCGGACCGTCTGGCCGAATACGCTGCCTCGATGGGATTCACGCACGTGGAGCTGCTTCCAGTCATGGAGCACCCGTTCGGCGGATCTTGGGGTTATCAGACCACCGCGTACTTCGCACCTACTAGCCGGTTCGGGCCCCCAAGGCACTTCATGGCGTTCGTCGACTGCCTACACCGCCGCGGCCTGGGCGTGATCTTGGACTGGGCACCGGCTCATTTCCCCGACGATGGGCACGCTCTCGCACGGTTCGACGGAACGTGCCTCTATGAGCACGCCGATCCGCGCAGGGGGCGGCATCCGCACTGGGGGACGCTGGTGTTCGACCACGACCGCCGGGAAGTGGCGAACTTCCTGACCTCGAGCGCGCTCTTCTGGCTCGACAAGTACCACGTGGACGGCATCCGCGTGGACGCAGTTGCCTCAATGCTGTACCTGGACTATGGCCGTGGGGATGGGGAGTGGCTGCCGAATCGTCACGGGGGCAGGGAGGATCTGGGGGCAGTGGCATTCCTCAAGGGCCTCAACGAGGAGGTCTATCGGGAGTTCCCCGACGTCATGATGGTGGCCGAGGAATCCACTGCCTGGCCAAGGGTGTCCGGGCCGACCTCAGGGGGCGGGCTGGGCTTCGGCTTCAAGTGGAATTTGGGGTGGATGCACGACACCCTCGGCTACATGCGCCTCGATCCGGTCCACCGAAAGCACCATCAAGACAAGCTCACGTTCAGCATTCTGTATGCCTTCTCGGAGAACTTCGTGCTGCCCTTCTCTCACGACGAGGTTGTGCACGGGAAGGGCTCCATGCTGGCGAAGATGCCCGGGGACGAGTGGGGCAGGTTTGCCAGCTTGCGGCTGCTGTATGCGTACATGTTCGCCCACCCGGGCAAGAAACTGCTGTTCATGGGCAGCGAGTTCGGCCAGCCCAGCGAATGGAGTCACCAGCGAGGCTTGGACTGGCACGTGGCGGAACGCCCGACGCACTGCGGCCTGCAGCGTCTGGTGCGAGACCTGAACCGTCTCTACCGGTCCCGCGAGGCGCTGTACGTGCTCGACTCCGATGCAGGCGGCTTCGCATGGCTGGACTGCGAGGATTACGATTCCAGTGTGCTGAGCTGGCTCCGCACGGGCAGGGACCCTAGCGAGATGGTGGCGGTGGTGTGCAACTTCACCCCAGTCTTGAGAGAGGACTATCGAGTCGGCTTGCCCTTGGCTGGGCCTTGGACGGAGGTCCTCAACACCGATTCGAAGCACTATAGCGGCTCGAATCTGGGGAATCTGGGCAGTGTGGACGCGGAGCAGCGGCCCCATCGGGGACAGCCGTGCTCGGCCACCGTGACGCTGCCCCCGCTGGCGGCCCTGTACCTTGAACCGGCCTGACGTCGGCGCGAGCACCGGTCCGCAGACACGGCGATGACGGGCCTGCCCGCTCGGACGATTCCTGCCCGCCTGGCCGCCAAGCCCGCAAAGGTCTCCCAGGGACCTGCTCCTCGACGATTTCTCCCCGGGGGTTGCTTGATCCGGCGCTTGAAGCACCCGTGCTGGCGTCCGATGCGTCGGGTGCTATGATTCGAGTGCTCCGAGGTGCCCGGTAGGGCTCAATAGGGAAGTCCGGTGAGAATCCGGCGCGGTCCCGCCACTGTGAGCGGCGAGCCACGCAGAAACGCCAGTGGGGTCTTGACCCTGCGAAGGTCTGCGCGGCGTGGGCGAGCGATGCTCCCCGAAGTCGCAAGTCAGGAGACCTGCCCCGGTGTGGTTTGCGCGCAAGCGTCCGCGAGGAACGGATGGGCGTCTCGGGTCTTGATCAATGCCTGTCAGCCCCTGAGGGCCGACTTGAGCTCCCTTACTTGCGGGCTGGACGCAGAAGGTTCTGTAGGCGTGCGCCAGCGTCGGCTTCCGATCAGGTGCCGCGCACGTGAGCTGGCCCACCCGCGTCGGGATATCCGTCCAAGTGATGGTGTGCGCCTTGCTGCTGATGGCCGCAATGCGGAATGTGCGCGGTCAGCCCTCCGCGTTACACCGCGACTTGCGGTCTCCCATGGCAGTTGGGCAGGGCGCCTTTCCGCGCCACGCTCTTGATGCATTCGGGAAGCTCCTCGCCCTGCCCGCCGCTCCCAAGACACTGGGATCTCAGGCCCTCACGACAGATGAGTTCTTGTTCGCGGTCGTGCCGGGCGAGAGGATCACGGTCGTGAGTCCCTACGCCACCGACCCGCAGCACAGCCACATAAGCGAGGTTGCGAAGAGCATGGATCTTGGGATGGCTGTGGATGTCGAAGCCGTCGCGCTGCGCCGCCCAGAACTGATGCTGGTTTCACACACCGCCAGAGCTGACTATGTCGGGCTATTGCGCGCGGTTGGCGTAGAACCCTTCCGAATGATGACGATCTTCTCCGATCTGGAAGCGATCGCGGATTCCATGGAGGTCACCGGCCACTTGTCCGGGCGGGACCAGGATGCCCGTCAGGAAGTGGCCCGCCTTCGAGAGAGGATCGCAGCCGCCCGGTCGCTCCGCCGTCTAGGCACTGCCCGCGTAAGGGTGCTTGCGTATTCCGGCTCTTCGCAGACATACGGTCAAGGCTCGCTGTTCGACCACATCGTCACGGACCTTGGCGCCGTCAATGTTGCCGCGGAGCGGGGTGTCAGGGAGGTCGGTGCCATCTCAAGCGAGCAGGTCGCTGCGTGGAACCCAGACTGGATCGTAGCTGGGTTGGGCACAGGTCAGGACGCGGACGCGGTCCGAGCCAGACTGCTGGGAGATTCGGGCGTGGCCGTCTCAACCGCCGGGCAGCTGGGCCAGATCCTGCTGCTCGAGAGCCGCACATTCGGTTCCATGTCCCACCACGCTGTGGGGATGATGGAGCGGATCGCCGAGGCCATCCATAGAGGGACGCCCGGCATATGAGGGCCTCACCTTGGATTGGCTCGGGCCCATTCCTGTGGTTGCTCGCGGGAGGTGCGCTGACGGTCGTCGGGATTGCCGGTGTGGCCATCGGAAGCACTGACATTGGCTGGGCGTCGGCAGTGAGGACGCTGGCTGCAGGAGCCATGCCCGCGGGATGGGTGGACGCAGGTGCGGTAACTGATGCCGAGCGGGCGATCATATGGCAGATTCGTCTGCCGCGAGTTCTGGTGGCCGCGCTGGCCGGGTGCGGCTTGGCCGTTGCAGGCGTTCAAGTGCAGGCAGTATTCCGGAATCCACTTGCCGAGCCCAGCGTGATCGGGTGCAGCCAGGGAGCCGCCTTGGGAGCCGTGATCGCGTTCGTCACCCAGCTGTCTACCCGTTCGACACTGTGGCTTCCCCTGTTCGCGTTTGCGGGTGCGCTCATTGCGCTGTTCGGTGTGCACGCAATGGCCACTAGGGCGGGGAAGACTCCGGTGGCGACATTACTGCTGGCGGGAATAGCCTTGGGATCGCTGATGACGGCGGGCACGTCGCTGCTGATATCGCTCAGTCTGGTCGACTGGCAGGTCACCTCGGAGATCGTCTTCTGGCTGATGGGTGGGCTTGACGGGCGCTCGTGGGACCACGTGTGGGCCTGTGCCCCATTCGTCGCAATAGGAGTCTCGCTCGCCTGGTGGTACGTGCGGGATCTTGACCTCATGCTTCTAGGAGAAGAGACCGCGGCGTCGCTCGGCGTGGACGTGGAGCGCGTCAAGCGGGCCGTGCTGGGAATGGCCGCGATGTTGACCGGGGCGGCAGTGGCCGTCAGCGGCGTCGTAGGGTTCGTGGGACTCGTCGTGCCCCACGTGATGCGCATTCTCCTCGGCCCTGGCCACCGCGCCCTGCTTCCTGCGAGTGGCCTTGTGGGGGCCGCGTTCCTGATTGCCTGCGACATTCTGGCGCGGACGGTCCGCGCGCCCGGCGAGCTGCGCCTCGGAGTAGTGACCGCGCTCTTCGGAGCGCCGCTCTTCCTGTACCTCTTGCGTAAGAGGCAGGTTGAGATGGGGCTTTCTTGATGCTCAAGTTGGAACGGGTTGGCAAGAGGATCGGCGAACGCTGGCTCGTGCGCCACGTCACAGTCGAGGTCGCTCCGAGCCGGGTGACAGCCTTGGTGGGCCCGAACGGATCGGGGAAGTCCACCATACTGCGTCTGCTCGCAGGCCTTTGGCAACCGTCGGAGGGAACGGTTTGGGTGGACGGGACTGACGCTGCGGGAATGACCCGTCGCGACTTGGCCTCCCGCATCGGGTATGTAAGTCAGGCCAGCCACATCGGGGTGCCGTTCACGGTCCGCGAAGTGGTCCTCATGGGGCGGCATCCGCACTTGGGGCGGTTCCAGTCGCCGCGCCAACAGGATCTGGACGCCGTTGAGCGAGCCTTGGCGCGTGCCGACGTGCTGCACTTGGCGGACCGCCCGATTAATCGGCTATCCGGGGGCGAGTTGCAACGAGCCGTGGTCGCCCGGTGCTTGGCAACGGAGGCAAAGGCGATCCTGCTTGACGAGCCGACAGCGAGCCTGGACTTGGAGCACTGCCTCGAGATCCACCAACTCTTGCGGGACTTGGTCGCCCAAGGCAGCTCAGTGGTTGTTGCGCTGCACGACCTGAACGCGGTAGTGCGCTGGGCCGATCGCGCCGTCGTACTAGATCGGGGCCGGGTGGTGGCGAAAGGGCGCCCCGGCGCCGTGCTAACCCCTGGGAAGGTCGCGGCTGTCTTTCGGGTTGACCTCGAGCGTTTCCGATCCGACCGAGGGGTCGAGGGGTTGGTATTCCACCGTCCTGAGGTTTCGTAGGTGTGGCTGGCGGAGAATGCGCCGCCAGTGGAATGGGTGGACCGTCGTTCCCTGAGGGAAGCCCAGACCAGCTTTCGGAGGTCCTCCGCAGGTAGCCGACCAGCCTTGGCTCCTCAGGTAGGACTCGAACCTACAACCCTCCGGTTAACAGCCGGATGCTCTACCATTGAGCTACTGAGGAGCAAGCTCAACCCCTTCATCATCGCAGATCGCCAGTGGCAAGTCAAAGCTCTGGGCCACTAGGCAGGGCTGTTCCGACACCGCGCTGCCATCCACGGGTAGATCAGGCTGTGGCGTGCGCTTGGAGCTTCACTCGGTGGACGTGTACCGGCCCACGGGGGCACTTCTCAGATGGGTTCAAGGTGGCGCGTGCGCTCCAAGAGCACTGCCTGATTCTGCTCCACCTGATCTAGGTGCGCATCCAACGAACCCAGTGCATCAATCACCAACGATCCCCCTACCAGCACGACTGAAAGGATCAAACCCGCCAGCGCCACTCCGACCGAGAGTATTCCTACCAGTTCGTGGCTCATGGTGGATCCTACCAGTTCGTGGCTCATGGTGGACTTGACACTCATCTTGCTGCTGAGACGCTCAATTGAATCATAGACCGATTCATGATCGTGCTACTCCGATCGTCTAGCGCTACACCGTGGGAAGGCGCATTCATCTAGTGGGTGAGAACCCCACGCAACCACTGTCGCTCCGGTTGGTAGCAGCCAGGGCGGGTCGTAGAGGGAACGACATGGGCTGAAGCACTCTGGTGACAAAGGGCCGCCTAGGGGGGCTCAGCGACCCTGCGGGCCAGAACGCAAGCGAACCCCGAGCAGGCCTCGAAACGCGAAACACGGAAGCTGACCCGCCACTACGACGGGGAAGGCCGACGGCGGGTCGGGATGTGAGCGACATAGGCTCCGAACCGTTTCCGCCGGGGTAATGGCGCTAGCACGCAGGGAAGAGGAAGGACGCAGCAACACGGGAAGCCCTGTCGGTAGTGCGCACGGGCCAACCGAGAATCCGCGAGGCCCAGCTAGGGCCGTCAGTGTGGCGGATGGGCCTGCAGTAGTGAGGACGCCCGGTAATGCGGGAAGAGCGAAGGGGCCTTGGTTCGGGAAGAGCGCCGGAAGGGGAAAAGGACGGGTGGAGACTGGCGAAAGCCTACTCGATCCGGAACTGGTTCAGAGACTCTGAAGGGCGCTGCGGTACGGACCTCCCCCGGGTGAACGCCAAGGGCAAGGCCTTGGTGTCGCCGCAGACGCATGAGCGGGGCTATGCGCGTTCTTGGATGATACTTGCGTGCCGATGGAGAATCCCTCGGAGAGGACCTTGCGCGGACCCGTAATCTCGCGCCATCTCAGCTTCCGTTCCGGTGGGCCGAACGAGTCGTGTCTATTCTGGATGCGCAGCCAGCTTGGCGTGTTGCGCTTGACCATGGGCGGCCCGTAGTCGATTCTGCGGTCTTGGCGGTGCGGTCTTAGCGCAGCGGCGCCGAAAGCACGCTTCTCGATGGTTGGACCGCCGACCGACCGGCGGACTTCGGCCTGTCCCCCGACTGGCCAAGGACCTGCCTACTCGTACCTGAGAATCTCCATCGGCCTGCTGCCGAGCACCCGCAGGCTCGCGACCCAGCCGGCCGCCGTTGCCAGCAGCGCGCTTCCGAGAACTGCGACCACGATCGGCCCCCAAGGCACAACGGCCTCCAGATCCAGGACGTCCCGCACCATGAGGGCGGTGTAGACCACCGCCAGCGCGCTTCCGGACAGCCCCGCGACCGCTCCTAGGATCAGGAACTCGATTGAGAAGATCTCCGCGAGCCGCCCGCGGGTAGCGCCCAGCGTCTTCAGCACGGCCGCTTCTCGTAGCCTCCCAAAACGTGTGGCCGTCACGCTCGACGCCAGCACAATCACACCGGCCAGGATCGCGAACGCCGACACGAAGCGCACGACGAGCGCAATCTGGTCCACAACCTGCTGCACCGTCTCGAAGAAATCGACCGCGTTCACGAACAGCATGCCCGGGAATGCCTCGAAGGCAGCCTTGGAGACCTCTAGGCTGTGGGCGGGATTTACCCTAGCTCCTCCCACGTATGTCGCGGGCAGTCCTTCGAGCGCCTCGCGGTTCATTACGAAGTCGTACAGCCAGTCTGGCTCGCCGTCGTAGTCGTGCACGGAGACGACCGTCGTGACAAACTCGCGCCCGCCGGCCTGCCACTGCAGGCGGGTCCCCAGGTCGAGGCCCATGTACTCGGCCATATCCCGCTTCACGGAAACGACGCTCTCTTCTTCGTCCGCTTCCCACCACGTTCCACGGAGCTGTTCGAATCCGGCAGGGGGAGCGTCCGACCACGTGATGTCCCGGCTGCGGCGGCCGCGCCAGCTTCCTCTCCCCCTCCCGCGCTGGGTGGAGACCCTTCCGCCCGAATCCAGCCGGGCGGAGATTCGAGGCACTAGGATCACGTCGCCCTCGACTCCCGGCTGGCTGTGCAGGAACTCCTCGACCGCTGCGCTTTCCTCCGAGGTGATGTTGCTGAGGTAGACGTTGGGCATGCCCTCCGGCGCGTCTCGGAGCAATTGGGCGAGCACCGTGGTCTGCAATAGGTACACGGTCAGCGTGAAGGTCACGCCCACGCCGATCGCCACTAGGATCACTCCGGCGTGCATTCCGGGCCGGTGCAGGTTGGCGATGCCGTGGCGCAGGCCGACCGGAATGCGGAACGGCAGCTTGGATGGCGCAGCCTTCAGCGCGGCCATCAGCCCCCAAGCCGTTGCTGCCAGCCCCGTGACGCTCAGGGCCACGCCGCCGACAAACCACGCGCCCAGCCGGAGCGAGTCGCCCAGCCAAGTAGCGACCAATCCTATGCCGCCGAGAAGGACCGCCCCGACGGCAGCCTTCCGCAGCAGCCTGCTGCGGTCTGCGCCGGGAGTCCGCTCGAAACGGGAGGCCATGTCCCGCCGGAGAATCAGCGCCGGCTGGACCTTGCGGGTCGACAACAGGGTCGGCAAGGAGAACATCAGCACTGTCGCAAGGCCGACGCCGGCTGACTCGATGGCCGGTATGGCCTGCCAGCTGAATGATGGCGCCTCCGGGAAGTAGGCAGCGATGAACGATGGTGCCAAGCCCTGCAGGAGGAAACCTAGCCCTACGCCGGCCGTGCTTCCGAGCAGGCCGAGGAGCATGGCCTCGAGAGTGAAAATCCGCAACACGGAGCCCGGTGTGGCCCCGTAGCACTTGAGGATCGCGATCGTGTCGAGCCGTTGCTGGAGGTGCGCGTAGATCACCATCGCCACCCCGATGCCTCCGATTGCCATGGCGAGCAGGCTAACTAGGCTGAGATAGCTGGTCGTGCGATCCAGCCCTCGCTGTATGCGTGGGTTCGTCTCCCGGTAGTCGGTGATCCTGCCCTCCGGCATGCCGGTACGCAGCAGTTGCCTGGCCTCGTCCACGTCCAATCCCGATTGCGGCAGGCGGATCAGGAATCGGCTCGACACGCGGCTCCCGAACTGCACCAGTCCGGTCCGTGCGAGGCCCGCCTGCGAGAGCATCGCCCTCGGGCCGAATCTCGCGGCGCCCGTCATGCGGTCCGGTTCGACAAGCACGACCGACGCAAGGCGGAAGTCCGCTTCGCCGACCCTCACCTTGTCGCCGAGCTCCGCGCCGAGCCGCACGAGCAGGTCTTGCGACGGGAGCAGCGCGTCTTCGCCCAGCGCCTCGCGGAGTTCTTGGCGGGACGACAGCGTCACGTTGCCGTAGTACGGGTATTGCAGCGGGTCGACAGCCTTAAGGTTGACGGCCAAGGGACGTGAGATGCTCGCCCCGCCGACCATCGTCATGAGTTCAGTGACGGGAGTGACTGCGGCCCCGCGGTCCTCGATGGACCGCAGCACGTCCGTCTCGCCGTCCTCGGGCTGGCGGCTCAGGGAAATGCTCAGGTCGGCAGCCAAGAGCATGCGGGCATCCTTGAGAAGCATCTCCCGGAATGCGGCGCACGCACCGCGCACTCCGCTCAGCGCTGCCACGCCGACGCTGATCGCCATCACGGCGAACAGGAATCGGGTCTTGGCGGCTCTCAGGTCCCGCCAGGCCAGCTTCGCAGCCAGCGCCCATCCACCAATGCCAGCCATATTCCCAGCCTAGCGAACACGGTCCGCCGGACGAAGAAAGGCCCCCTCCCGCTCTGTCGCGGAAGGGGGCCGCCGCGCTTGCGCGCGGTTCTTCAGGCGCAGTTCCTAGAACTCGCCGCCGTGCGGGTCGGGCGGGGGCGGTGGCGTCTTCTCCGGGATCTCGTGCACGGTCGCCTCGGTCGTCAGCATGAGGCTGGAGATCGAGGCCGCGTTTTGCAGCGCTGTGCGCGTGACCTTTGCCGGATCAATCACACCGGCCTCGACCAAGTCGCCGTAGGTGTCCGTCGCCGCGTTGTAGCCGTAGCTGTCATCGGTCGCCTCGCGGACGCGCTCGGCCACGATGGCGCCCTCTTGGCCCGCGTTCTGGGCGATCCAGCGCAGCGGGGACTCAATCGCACGCCCGACGATGTTGATGCCGATCTGCTCGTCCTCGTTGGCGCCCTGGAGGTTCGTTAACGCCGAAGCCGCGCGCAGCAGGGCGACTCCGCCGCCAGGAACGATGCCTTCCTCCACGGCTGCGCGGGTGGCGTGCATGGCATCCTCCACGCGCGCCTTCTT
>JAJDWM010000162.1 GCA_022825595.1 Bryobacterales bacterium
TGGGTCCGGTTCCCGCTACGAGCCTGAGGTCAGGCCCGAGCAGGCCAGATCGAGCACGGAACTGGAATAGCCGTTGCACCGCCGCTGAAGACAGCTCGCGTACGGTGCTGCCCTTGCGTGTCAGGAAGCCCCCCCGGCTCTTGTGCACGACGGCACTCCGCTCAACCGTCACGAGCAAGACGGACCGCCTGTCTGGCAGAAGAAGCCGCTTGGTGAAGAAAGACAGCGGAGGATCGACCCGATCCTCGCAGATGTTGCTGATGAACTCCTAAAGGGCGTCCATCTGCTTTCGATCCGGCGTTCTGATCTCCCCAGGGTCAGAAACGCCGAGTATCAAGGTGCCGCCGTGTGCGTTGGCGAACGCCGCCAGTACGTTTGCGACTCTCTCGGCTTGGGGAGCGCTGACTCGATAGGCGTCTAAGCGAGCCTGCTTGAACTCAACTTCACTGTCCTCGCCGAGTTTGATCTGTGCTAATACGTTCTCGGGGCTCCAGCGCGGGTCATGCCGCAATCCGGTCATGAGGACCCCAGCGGAGAGCTTCAGTCAAGCCAGTTCACCGTCGACCCACCATAGCCGAGGCGCCGATGACTGTTGGTTCTTGGCCAAGTGGAACTGCCGTCACTAGGGTCCGCTCGGGGTGGATCGTCTAAGGCTGGTCGAGAATCGTCTCGCAGTTGTTCGAAGCTGCAGAATCGAACGTCCCAAGAAACACCCGATGTTCACATGCCTCAGCTAGGTTCGAGGCCACCGATGGCTATTCAAATGGAAGTCTGGGCTCTGTGCTGCAGCTTCGCGGGCCAGTGTTACCCCGCTCGCGCGCGAGGTCGACGCTCATGCTTTGGCTGAACACTCACTCTCCTGCGAGCCTGAGCTTCATAGGGTGGAGCCCTTCTATCAGTGCGCTGGTAGCGTCCCGAATCTCAGCGATGGGCGGAAGCTGAATAGGGCCCAGACGGAAGTACTCGAGTTCCTTACACGAATAAAGGTCGCTAATTGCATGGATGTGTTCGATTTGCGCCTCCGTCAGTCTGCACTCGTCGCGAAGTCCATTCTCAATGGCTACCTGCAGCAGTCGAGAGATATTGTGACCGAACCTTCTACTGCGAAGATCAGATAGCGGAAGGACATCCTGCTGTCGGATGTATGCCTTCAGAGCAAGTTCAATGGCGTGACAGAAATTGTAGAAGACCGCTACCGAGGGCGGATCATTCTCCAGAACGAATGGCGGATGCTCGCTGAGCGGGGAAGACTCAGCGGTGCCCTTGGTGTGGGCGCTAAGCGCATCTTTGGCAACGACCTGGAATTCCCTTGCGGCGGTCAGGAAGCCGCACGGGCTATCCTCCCGCCTGTCTTTGCGCATGCCACATTGGGTCCTGCCTGCCCAAAGCCGCCAGTCACCGGTCCAATTGGAACAGGTGCCTAGAGATCATGGGCCGGCATCGGCGCCAAAGGCACCTTCAATCGGAGTCGCGAAGCCTAGGCTCCATGTGCCGATGACCCCATGAGGCCCGTCCGGACCGTCTCCGACGAACTGGCCAGTGATCTGCCTGGACCCGTTCCACGCAGTGCCCCCGGCGGTCGTGCCCAGCAACCGGATGCTGACGGACGGAGACGGGGCCGAGAAGATGGCGGTACCGTTGCTGGCTACAGACAACCCGATGTTCCCGAACGCGATCTCGTCAATGGGTGCGCCTTGATACGTCAATGCGCCGCCGGTCTCTGGGTTGGCCAAACCGGAAATGGTCGCGGTAAGTGAAGCCGTTCCGAGGCTTTGGCCCCAAGACACGCTGGCTCGAATGTCACCCACGTAGACGGTGGGATCTCCGCTGACCTCGATGGCGAGCGCTTGGCCGACGAAGTGACCAACACCGCCGCGGGGATAGCCGACTACAGAAGTTGCAAAGACTGACCCGGCGAGCGGGCTGTAGGCGAACGCCCCAGATGGCGTTGTAGCATCCGGGCTTGCCGCACTGACCGCGCTGTCGCGAGCGGTGCGCGCCCATACGCCGAAACGCCCGAAGTTGGTGTGCCTATAGGCTACGTTCACCTCGTACACGGGGGCCGCGAAGGCGCCTGCTGAATCTTGGACGATGCCGCTGGCATCCGTGAAGACCCCGTCACCCTGCAAGGAGGCACCGAATGCAGATTCGGATTCCAATGCATCTATCGCCAGGTTGAGGCGATCCAGCGCCCTTGAGTCCCGGTTGCTGCCGGTCGGGTAGGCGGCCCCCAGAATGTTCAACGCACGGGAGTCCCGTCCGAAGACCTGCTCGTGGAGGATTGTATTCGCGGAGGACCACACGCTCAATCGCTGCGAGTCAAATTCCGAGGCACCGTCGTTGACCGCCCAGATCGACACTCGAGCGCCTAGCTCTTGGAGCATCTGCCGTGCGCGGGAGACCGCAGTCGGGCCCAGGATCTCCGCGGAGCCGGTGGTGTACAGCGAGCCGGCCCAGTAACTGAGCGCCGCTCCGGTAGCGTCCACGCCCCCGAGTGGGATGTTCCCCACGGCGTCAGGACGGGCCCCAACGAATGCCAGTGCAGTGAGGCCGTTGGTGTCCGTAGCGGGCCGGGTCGGTGCGGAGGTCGTGCGCCGCTCAGCGCCGAACGCCCCCGAAATATCCGGCAGGCCGCCGACCGAAGGGTTCACGCTCCAAGTCCCTATGATCGCTTCCGCGGCCTCAGCGCCCCTACCCAAGATCTGACCGTTCACGCTCATAGAGACGCTCCGCGTCGGTGGCGGGACCGCCAAGCTCTCGAACACCAGCGCCCCAGTTCCACCTCCGACGCTGAACGACGCGTCTGATTCAAGGCTCACCGCAGGCAGGGAGATCTCGGAGACGGGCAGCTGTGCATAGGTCATCAGCTCGCCTGCGTTGTCGATCAAGCCCCTGATGACTCCATTGATCGACCTGGAAGCGAAGCGCACTTGAAGGTTGATCGTGCCGCTGTAGACGCCGAAGCCCCCTGTGGGCGTGACCGCGACCGTTCGCCCGGAAAAGTTGGCCGCTCCAGAGACAGGGAGGCTCGAGAGCACGGATGGCGACAGCAAGCTGTACGCGAATGCACCATATCCCTGTTCCGCGGGCAGCAAGAGCAAGTCGTCTTCCCATGAGGCACCCTCTAGCCTTTGGTAGCGCAGGTACGCGCCGAATCGGGTGTTTGGCGTAGCTCCGAACTGAAGGGCGGACCAGTCGGTGACCGCCGCGAAGGCAGGTTGGGCAGACTCTACGTCAAGGGCTCCTTCTAGGACGCCGCCTTCACCAAGCGCGGTGCGGAAGCTCTCAAAGGTTGCCAAGGCGGAGACTACGCCGTCCAGTGCCCCTTTCACTTCGTCGACGTCAACCTCCCCCCGGGATGTCTGCGGCAGTTCGAAGCCGAACACTTCTGCGGCACCTGTAGAACCGAAAAGCCCCTCCACTGCGGCGCGGGACTCGTTCCAAATGGTCTGCAGAGTGTCGCGCAGGTCGTCCGGTCGGTCCTCGTACACGATCTCGTAGAGTTTGATTTGGGCCCGTCTCGCGGCAATGGTTTTCATCGCTCTGTCGGCGAATGTCTCTCCGGTCGTGAGTGATTGGCCGGAAGAGAGGCTCGAGAGAAGGTACTCGGCTCCTCCCACTTGCAGAACTGCGTTGGCAATTCCGTCTTCACTGCTGGTTAGGGTCGGCGTGGTCCCCACGTACGTCGTGATCAGGTCGGTCTCGAGTTCGGGAGTAGTCGGCGGTGTTGGCGTGGTCGGTTCTGTTGGCTGCATCGGTTCTTGGTAGGGCTGCGCGACCCACTGCCCCGCGCTGAGCCTCAGCTCGTAGCGCATCCCGGAGGATGCAGTGATCAAGAAGCCCTCTGTCACGGGCTGGCCGTTGTACGTGTAGGCTCCTCCTGGCAGCAGCTGGAGAGACACCGTTTCTCCTGAGTCGCCCAAGGCAACCGAAACAGAGGACTGGAGCGGCATTGCAGTCCATGTTCCGCCGGACAGAACTAGGCGGTAGACGATGCCGTCGGAGCTGCGCACCGTGAGCCCGCTCTGGATAGGTCCGCCCCACCAATACTCACCGTCTTCCATGCGTTCCAGCGTTATCGCCCTTCCCGAGTCGCCCAGCTGCACGCGCACGAGTTGGGAGAGATACTGTGCGCTCCACTGGCCATCAGCGAATATCAGCACGTACGTCAGGCCATTGGCTCCAGTTATGGTCGAGCCATCTGAGACCTGCATGCCTTCCCAGGTGGCTTGGCCCTCCCCGGTGACAGACAGGCTGGCGGTCCCGCCGTGGTCGCCGAGCTGGACTTGGACAACTTGTGCGGCGAGTGGTCCGCCGAGCGCGGTCAGCGCCAGCCAGACGGCGGAGAGGCGCAGATTCCGCAAGGCGGAGGTGACGAAACCCTTGGTTTGGTACATGGCTTGCAACAGTCTACTACGGGCGGTTGCCCCAAGCGTGTTGAGGAATGGACACGGCTAGGCTTGCGGCAAACCAATGGATGCTGCTAACGGCACAAGAGGTGCCCGGCGTTGCACAACGCCGGGCACCTCGGCCATGCTCGCCGATAAGAAACCGACCAGCGTCTCCGCACTTACGGCTTACGGCAGCAAGTCGGCACCGAATGCGCCACTCAACGTCGCGCCCGCGTCTACTCCGACTAACGCGATCGACCAATTCCCAATGACACCGAATGGACCGTCGTTTCCGCTGCCGACGAAGATTCCGCCAAGGGCAGGACTGGTCACATCCACCTGGCGGCCGCCGGCGCGATACTGAATTCTGGCGGTAGCAGTTCCGCCGAGGGCGCTGCCATCATCCGGCACTGTCAACCCGCTGAACAGGATGAAGCCAACA
>JAJDWM010000083.1 GCA_022825595.1 Bryobacterales bacterium
GAAGCCCTCCTGCAGCAGACGCTTGGCGGCGCCAAAGGCCGATGTCGGCCCTGATGCGAGCCTTGCCGCGAGCCTCTCGGATTGGGGCCCGAGCTCCGAGTCCGGCACAACCGTCGAGATCAGCCCCCATTCCAGGGCTTCGTCCGCGGTCAGCACGCGATTGGTGAGCGTTAGCTCGATTGCCCGGCGAAGTCCGACGAGCCGTGGCAGGAAGTAGCTCGAAGAACCGTCCGGCGTGAGCCCGGCCCGTGTGTAAGCCATCGTGAACTTTGCAGACCGCGCGGCGATGACCATGTCACACGAGATGGCTAGGCTGAAACCACCGCCGGCCGCGAACCCGTGGACTGCGCAGACGGTGGGCGCGGATTGCCGGACGAGCCGGGATATGGCCGCATGCAGGAACGTGGTCGTTTCCTTCAGGTAGGCGGGCAGGTCCCCCTGCCGTGAGGAAAAGGTCTTCAGATCCCCGCCTCCCGAGAACATGGGCCCGCGTGAACGAATGAGCACTGCTCGGACATCCGGATCTTCGTCGCACTGGATCGCGATCGCCATCAGTTCGCGGGCGGTCTTCGAGTTGATCGAGTTGGCACGCTCGGGCCGGTTGAGGACGACGTGCCCTACGCCATCCTTCACCGAGAAGGCAACTGCGGGCTGAGGCATGGCCCGAGTTTAGCGAATACCCGCATCGCGGCAGACCTCGCGGACATTCCCGATCGGCGGGTCCGCACCTGTCACGGGCCAGCGTTCCGGAGTTCTCACGCCTCGCCGTAGCGCTTGTCTCCAGACTCCCCAAAGTTCGGATCGGCACAGTGGTTGCATTCCCTGGACCCTCCACCCGGCGGAGGAGCCGCCCTCTGAAGATCCGGGGCGCTATCCAGCTCGATCCCGAGAGGGCGCGAGCCTTCGCAAACCTACCGTCCTGCCAAGCCGCCGAGTGTTCTGCGGTCGCCGCTAGGCGTTTCTCGCTGCTACCGGGACGGGATGAAGCACCCCTTAGGTGCGCCGCTGCGTCGCTAGAAGACGCCGGACTCGCTACAGCGTGCGTCTTCCATCGTCTTTCCACCAACTGCTTCTAGACGGCCTTGATGGCCGCTATTGGGCCGCAAGCGTTGCCCTTTGGCGCGATTGGGCAAGGGCTCGACATGACAGGGAGATACGCTCGAATTGCGCTATAGAGTGCACAATCCGCACCATTCAGCAGCCGTTGTTATACTGATTCGAGATTCATGAATCCGAACGAACTCTCCACTGTAATCGCGGAAGCCATCCGAAGAAAAGGCAGCAATCCGACTCGCGCTGCTCGAGAGGGCGGCTTGCCCGTCAATTCGCTGCGCTACATCTTGGAAGGCCGCTCTCCCAGCGCGAGACGCCTCGCCGAGGCTTGCGATGCACTTGACTTGGAGTTCTACGTCGGTCCCCGTCGGGCCGACCCGTCCGGTCCGGTCTCGGCTCAGAGGCTGGCCGATGAGTTGGAGCGATTGGCCTGGGAGGCACGCAGGCTCTCGCTGCGGGACGAAGAAGAGGAGCCTGAACTGCCCTACGTGTCAGCTCCGCGATACGAGGTGCTCGCCGCCGCCGGCAGTGGCGCGGAGGTGGTCGATGAAACCGTCAAGGAATTCCTAGCCTTCAATCGCGAATGGGTGCGCGACCAGCGCCTCGAGGCCAGTAGCCTGGCGGTCATTGACGTGCAGGGCGATTCTATGGAGCCGACGCTCCATGATGGCGACAGCGTACTGCTCGACATGCGCCCCCCAGACTTGCGGGACGGCTCGATCTATACGTTGCGTCGCGATTCGGAACTGCTCGTGAAGAGGCTCCGCCGACAAGGTTCGAACTGGCTCATCGTGAGCGACAATGTCGCCTATCCCGTTGAGCCCCTGGATGCGGCCGTCCACGTCGTCGGAAGGGTAGTCTGGGTGGGCCGCACACTGCCGTAGCGGTCCTTCCGAATGGATCGTTTGGGACGACCGACCTGCGGTCGCATGGGGCGCCTCGCCTCGGCGGACGATTGGCTGTCGCGCCGGGAGGTGCGACAAAACATGCCGACCCCTACCCCTATTTGGCGTCGGTGGTGGATTCGGCCGAGCTCTATTTTCTGCCGATCACATCGACACCCGGTGTCCGCCGATGAAGACCGCATCGATCTGGCGCAGGTTGCGGATGTCGTCCAGCGGGTTGTCGCCGAGCAGGATCATGTCCGCATACTTCCCTTCGGCTAGCGTGCCAAAGCTCTCGTCGATCCCCAGGGCCTCGGACGCGTTTCTCGAGAAGGCGACGATCACCTGCATCGGGGTCAGGCCCGCTTCGACCATCAGCTCGGCCTCCATGTGCTCGAAGTAGCCCGCAAACCGCCCGGGCGGGCCGGTATCCGTGCCGAAGCCGATCTTGACGCCGGCGTCGGCGAGTCTCTTGAGATTGCCTGAGGCCATCCGGAGGTTCTGCCGATTGATCTGCTGCTCCGGATCGGCTCTCTGCGCATCCCGCAGCGTCGTGCGCAAATCGCTCACCAGATTGGCAGAGACTCCTTTGGAGAAGAACCTGTCGTTGAGCCACTTCGGGGAATCGGCGTACACAAAAGTGGACAGTTCGCGCGTGAGCGTCGGCGCGTACGTGATTTCCTTGGCCCGCATCTTGCTTGCTAGGTCGTCGTCCACTTCCGTGTCGCGAACGCTGTGCGCCATCAGATTGAGCCCGGCATCGGCCAAGAGCTTCGCGTCCTGGAGGTCGTAAAGGTGCGCCGTAGAGACCAGTCCTCTGCTGGCGGCTTCCTCGATGATGGCGCGGAACACATTCGGAGGGAGCTTCTCGAATGCGCCGTGATGGGCGTCGATCCACATCTTGACCAGGTCGGCACCGGCGTCGGCAAGCCTCTTCACATGCGCGCGAGCGGCAACAACCGAGCTGACTTCGATGGCAAGCCCCTTGACTCCTGGGGCCGTTGTCGGGTACCCGTCCCGTGTCGTGAAGCCTTGAAGAGCGGTCAGCACGCGTGTCAATCCCGGTAGCCTGCCAGCCCGGATCGCGTCGCGGATGGGAACGACAAGGTTCATGTCGGTCCCAAGGCTGGTCGTGGTTGTCACCCCATAGGTGGCGTAGGTCCGAAGGTTGTCGAGCACGGTTTCGCGTGTGTAGTTCTCTTGGGCTTGGACCAGTCCCTTGGTCAGCCCTACGTGACCGTGGAGGTTGATGATGCCAGGAACGAGCGTCTTTCCCCGGGCATCGATCCGATCGCCCCCGTCTGGCAGCGCGACGCTGTCCCCAGGTCCGATCGCCGCAATTCGCCCGTCTTTGACCACTACCGAGGCGCCGTGGACCGGGGCCCCTCCCGTCCCGTCGATGAGCGTCACGTGCTGGATGATCAGGGCATCCTGGGCCCCTGCGAGCGCGGGCAGCGCTAGCGCTAGGCAAACGGTGCGAGGCGTCATTTCGGGGGGATTCTACCACGGCCGACGGGCTGGGCTCTCGTCATAAGGGCGAGTGTCGCGACCCGCGACCCATGGGCACTGCCGCTTTCCCTAGCGCAATGGCTGCCGGCCGCCACTTCGGGTACGGCCGACGATCTGGAGCAATCGCCACCTCTCGTGCAGCGCCGCACCGAAGTGCTGGTAAGCTAGCGATCAGTCCTGTGGCCCGCCGGCTCCTCCGGGTCACGTCTGACTCTCACCGCCATGCTGATCGATCCAAGAAAATGCGTTGCCTGCGCGAACTGTGTGCCAGTGTGCCCCATGGGTGCGATCTACGTCGACACGGAAATCCAGCGCGCCACGATCAACCAGGACGAGTGCGTCGAGTGCGGCACTTGCTTCCGAGGCATGAGCCAAGAGCACCTCAACCCGACCATGGTCCGCACGGTCCGCAAGCTGGCCCGGATGTTCCGGTTTCGGTTTGAGCCTGAGCCCGATGTATGCCCGACCGCGGCGTTTGTGATGAACGAGCTAGAGATGCCCCGGCTGATCCGCCAGATCTTTTCGGATCCGGTCGTAGAGCACAAGTCCACCGGCATTAAGGGCAGGGGTACGGAGGAGGTCAAGACGAACGACGTGAATCCGCGCGTCACTGAGGGGGAGGTCGGCTATACGATCGAGTTCGGACGGCCTGGCGTCGGTGTGCGGTTCCGGGACATCGAGGAGATGGCCATGGAGCTGGCACGGCTCGGCGTGCACTTCGAGGCCAAGAATCCCATCACGCACCTGATGACTGACACTGCCACGGGGAAGCTCCGGGACGACATCCTCGGCGAGAAGATCCTTTCCGCGATCATCGAGATCAAGACGACCCTGGATCTTGTCGAGGAAGTGCTGGAAACGGTCGAGCGGGTCAACCTGCGGATCGACACCGTTACGGCGGTAGGCATCTCGACGCGCTGCGATGGTCGCGGCGACGAAACGCGTCTGGCGGGACTCTTGGAAGAGTTGGGCTACGGCGCTGAACGCGCCAAGACAAACATGGGACTGGGACGGTCAACCAACCTGCAAGCCGCATGACGAACACCCTGCACCGCTACGGCAAGTCCGAGTCCTTCCGGGACGACTTCATCCTTTTCTGCATCCCGTCGCCGGGCCGGAACGACCAGGGCGCGGTCGACAAGCAGAAGGCTTTCCTAAGGATCTGTGCCAAGCACGGCCCCGTCAACATGGGAAACGGCAACCGCGGGAGCTTCCGGCCGGAGCGCCACCTTGACCCGACCTCGCACTGGAAGCGTGACCTCGACCCCGACTGGGAAGGAGTGATCTCTGGCGTTTCCAAGCCCGGGACGGTCGCAGCCGTCTTCGACACGCGTGATAAGGCAGAGGCGTGCCTGCGGGATGTCAAGAAGGCCGACCTCGGCCTCTCGGTCAACATGAGCACGTCTGTCTCGGGTGCCAAAGAGGTCGCCGAGGCGTGCGGCATCGCCCGGCATAGCGTCGAGTATTCTCTGGGTTTTGCCGACCCTCACGACCACCTTCCCAATAGCCAAGTGTTGGGACTGTCGACGATGTGCGGGCACGGAATGGTGTCGTTCAACATGGCACGGAAGATGCTGGACATGGTCAGGGAGGGCCGCCGAACGCCACAGCAGGCAGTCGCGACCCTAGCCCGATTCTGCCCGTGCGGCGTATATAACCCGGCCAGGGCAAGGCGTTTGCTCCAAGAAGCCCGCAAGCAGTCCGGATAGTGTCTCATCGTGCCCGTTGACATCGCGCGGCCCGAGTGGTAGGTTGCAGGCGGGATGCCCTCCGACCTCCCCCGTCGCGAAGCCCTGCGCCAGCTAGGTGCGTTCTTGGCCGCATCGCCGCTCTTGCACGCGGCGGACAAGCCCGAACTGACGGATTCCACGCAGCTCGCGAACGTGTTCGATTTCCGAGACTTGGCGAGGAAGTTGATTGATCCGGTCGCCTTTGACTACATGGACGAGGGGGGCAAGGATGAGGTCTCCCTGGTGGAGAACAGGCTGGCCTTCCGGCGGATCATCCTGCGGCCGAGGTTCCTGACGGACGTCCACAAGATCGATGTCTCCACGGAGCTGCTTGGCACGGCGCTGGACTCCCCGATCTATGTCTGCCCAGCCGGCGGAAAGAACTGCTTCTACCGCAACGGTGAGGAGGAGACAGCGCGCGGCGCGGCCAACGCCGGCGCAATGTACATCAGCAATGGCGGCGTCGAGTCCTTTCTGGCCAGCGCCGATGCCCCGTCCCACTGGTGGCAATACACCACCGGCGGGCAGTTCCGCACCGAGGACAGCATGCTTGACTTCGTTGAGCGCCTCGAGGACTCGAACTGCACCGGTATCTGCTTCACCGTCGACAACATGCTGGTCTCCCACCGCGAGCGCTCGATTCACAACGGCCTCGTGCGGACTTGGTGCAATCTCGGCGAAGTGCCGCGCGATTCTGAGGGGAACATCGTACGCAAGCCCGGCGACCGCACGTGGGTAACCGGGGAGTACCCGGGCAGGCTCTACCCGTCGCCCACTTGGGACACGGTCCGACAGCTCCGCGACATGACCGACTTGCGCATCATGCTGAAGGGACTGATGATCGCGGAGGACGTGGAGAAGTCGGTCGAGATTGGCGTTGACACGGTCGTAGTCTCGAACCACGGAGCGCGGCAGCTGGACCACACCGGTTCGACGATCGAGGCACTCCCCGAGTGCGTTCAGGCGGCCAGCGGGAAGATTCCGGTGTTGGTCGACGGCGGCTTCCGGCGCGGAACGGACGTGCTCAAGGCGCTGGCGCTGGGGGCCACGGCCGTAGGGGTCGCACGGCCCTACCTATGGGGTCTCGCCTGTTTCGGGCGCGAGGGCGTGGCCCGCGTCCTGCATTTGCTCAAGACGGAGCTCGCCTTGGACATGGGCATGTCGGGTGTTGCCGGCATCCGGGAGATCGACAGCTCGCTGGTGCGGGTAAGGAACTGGTCCTATGAAGGAGGATTGCGGCTATGACGAGACGAGAGTTTGAGCGGATGGCAGGAGTGGGACTGGCCGCTACCCTGTCCGTGTGGAGGGCGAGGGCCGATGACGCGGCCTCTTACGAGGTCCGGCGCCGGAAGCGAGTCGAGAAGCTCTTCCAATCGCCCGAGGGCCATCCCAACGGCCTCGAGGCGACCCCTGACGGTCTGTGGGTCGGAGAGCAGGTGACAGACCGCGCGTACCTATTGGACATTGAAACCGGCCGAGCCCTGACGTCGTACGAGACCCAGTCCTCGAACACCAGCGGCATCGCTGCAGGAGGGGGCCACGTCTTCATGGGGGCGAACGGTCCCGCCCATCTGCGGCCCCGACGGCCGCACGATGTTGCCAAGGGCGGCAGGATCGTGAAGCTGAGCGCCGCCACAGGCGAACACATCAGCAACTACCAGACCCCGGACGGTGGGGGTGTGCACGGGCTCCTGTGGGCCAAGGACGCACTTTGGATCACGCAGTTCAGGCCGCTGAAGATCGTGCAGGCAGACGCGGACCTGAACACGTTTCACGACTTCAACCTTCCGCTGAGCCGGCCCCACGGGCTGGGTTGGGATGGCGAAGGAATCTGGTGCATGTTCTCCAACGACTACCGCATCTTGAAGTTCGACATCCGCACGGGCAAAGTGCTGGACGCTGTACAGCTGGACCGCAACGACCCCGACCCGCATGGGATGACGTGGTGGCAAGGGGCGCTGTACTACTGCGACGCCGGCATCGCTCCTGGGCACAAGGACAATCTGAGCAAGCATGCGGGATCGATCTGCCGGATCGAGATCTAGCTCCCCGCGTGCCCGGTGCGCGGCAGGCCTGCTGGCCATGGCCGCGATCGGCGCGCCCCAGGACCGTATTGTCAAGCCGAGCGAAGGGGATTGGATCCCGAGCGGAAGCGTTGAGGTCATAGCACGGTCGGCACAAGGCCGGCTGTCGTTGGACGGCAAGCCGTTGGAGGCTGACGCGCCGTTCCCGGGAGTCCTCA
>JAJDWM010000649.1 GCA_022825595.1 Bryobacterales bacterium
CCTTGCGGCCGGTGCCGTGCAGAAGGGCCTGCCGCCCAAGTTGGCAATGGCGATGGCTTGCCAGCTGCTGCAGGGATCGGCAAGGCTGCTGAGTGAGACCGGGTGGCACCCCGCGGCATTAAAGGATCGCGTTACGACTCCGGCGGGCACGACGATTGCAGGACTCAGGGAACTGGAGATCCGTGCCGTTCGGGGGGCCTTGCTGTCTGCCGTTGAGGCTGCCAGCGAGCGTTCCGAAGAACTGGCAGGTCGCTGATCGCCGAATCTGGACTCCCACCAGTAGGGTGGGCAAGCAAATGCTGGAGTTGAGGCGAATCTGACCTCTGAAGCAAGCTCGCCGAGCCGACGGCTAGGGTTGGGAATGTCGGAGTAGGCGATCAGGAAGATCGTGCCGGGAATCGGGAATATGGGGTCGACTAGGGCAATAGTTAGTAGTCTGCGGGAGCGGCGTGGTCCCGCAAGGGCCTGCCTGCAGTCAGGTGACGACTTGAAGGGGGCCAACCGAGTGGACGACGAACAGGCCAAAGCGATGCGAGTGGCAATCCTCGAGGAGGTTGACCGCATGACCGAGGACGAGCTCATAGGCTTCAAGGAATTCCTGGCGACGTACCCGGATCGTGCTGCTGCGGCTGCGCGCCTTGACGCTGCGGCCGCTTCGCCGAGAACGGATGAGGAGCACTAGCGGCTGCAGGGCTGGCACTCACTGTGCAGAGGCGTGGCCCGCTGATTGTTCCAATCCTCTGGCAGGAGTAGTGCACTAAGACTCGTTCCCTTGGACTTCAGAATGATCGCGCCTAGATTCCGCTGTTCAAGTCGGCTCAACATGCGGAGCGAGACTCGCTCGGCTTGCGCCGCGCAACCGTAGGCGGATCAGTCGAGTCGTCAAACGATTCGCAGTATCCGCATATGGAGTCTTGCCTTGGCTAACCGGGTTGGACTCGGCGATGTACGGGTTCTTGACGACGCTCTCACTGGTCACGCATGGAGGGGCCCGTGGGAGGTGCCAGTCTCATCGGGCCTAGCATAGGCGCGAAGCCTATCGCGAGTCTGCTCAAGTCTCTCGGGAGTCCCGGTTGGCGGAGGGCTCGGGAGCGACGGGTTCGAGGGGGGACGGCAACGGAGGTCGGCGAAACCGGGAGGCGACAATAGGGTCTCGAGTCTGATTAGGTTCATTGAGTGAAGGACGGAGGAATCGTGGGAAGAGGTTCTGTGTCATCTCTGCGAAGAGAGGTCCGTGATGAGATTAGTCGCACAGCCGCGGATGCCCTTCCAGGAATCAAGGACTTCCTCCGGACGTATTCCGATGACATGAGCGCCTATCTCAGGACTGTTCCATGGTCGGATGAGCCCGACCCCCCAGAGGTGATCCGCCTCGTTGAGGAGGCGAGAGAGTGGCTCAGGGAGAATGGCGGGAGGGGTATCCCTCACGAGCAGATTGTGCGAGAACTCGGGATCGAATGATCACGGAATGCCGCGGCGAGTCGATTGGGTTAGACCGGCGCGACGTAATCTCGCTCGACTTGCCAAACGAGACAGGAAGAGGATCAGTCGCGCGGTCGAGCGATTCGTATCCGCAAAGCTCGGGGACATGTCGCGTCTCCATGGCTACGATTCTCCAACGTATCGGCTCCGAGTAGGCGATTGGCGGAGCCGGTTTGAGCGGGTTGGCGGGACGTGCAAGATCCTTCGAGTCCTGCGCCGACGCGAAGCCTACCGCAAGTGTTTCGTGCTCGCCAAGAACGACCACCGATTGAACGCCTGGAGATTAGGGATATGGGGGAAACCGGGTCTCGACCGAAGGCCAAGAAGCTGGAATCGGGATCAATGGCCGTGCCGTGGCGTCCACCGAGCACCGCTCGGACTTAGTTGCGGACCACGCGATTGGCCACGGTGACGGACCGTGAGGTCAGATCTCGCTTCATGGGAAAGTGAGGCAAGCCATACCTGTGGTCACGCAATCGATGGCAGGTTGGGCCTTCGTCTGTGGCACCCTCGCAATGCCCGGCTGGCGCAACCGAACGGCGTTCTCGATCTCCAAGCCCCCCAGCGGCGACCATGGATCGCTCGACCGCTCACCAAGTGAGCGTATTCCGGTGGAATGATTGGATGGCACTCAAAGTGCTCTGCCGGGCATCCCAATGGCCACAGCCCAAAGACCCCATGAACCAACAGCTGACATGGGAATCCGGCGATCCCAGCGCTTCTGATTCCCCGGCGTGTGTTTGGGTCAGCAGCACCGACGCACAGGAGATCTACCGCAGAGGAGGCTTCCGCTGGGGAATCAGAGAAGCGCTTTTCCCTGCATGCCAAAAGGCATCGGCAGGCCAAAGAAGCTCAGGATGGTCGTTGGCAGGTCGATGATGTTCGGTTGAGGCTCCTGGATGGCGTGGCTGCTGAACAAGCAGCCCGGCACGAGGTCGCGCGCCATGGAGTGGTCGCCCGCCCACGCCCACGGGTTGATGTCCAATATCCGGTTGCTGCTGCCGCCCATCACAGAATCCGACGAAGATCGGTAGCCGGGGGTATATCCCACAAGCAGCTCCGGCATGTCCGAGGCGAATTCTCCGGTGTGGACTTCCGAGCGCCGATAGACCCGGTGGACTGGCCGCTCGCCCGTCTCGGGGTCCCGGATCGCTTCGAGTTCCGAAGCGATGCGACCCGTCAGCCTCTCGGCCTCGCGGTCCCCGATGATTCCTTGGCCCTCGCGACCCAAGCGGTTCACATAGAGCCCGTTGAAGCCGCATCCGTAGGCCGCCGTCTGTGACCAGTCGATGTCCGCCATGCTCGCGGCTTCCTTGTTGGCCGCTTCATCCTTGATCGCCAGATACCCCTCTCTGCGCAGCCAAGAATTGAGGTGGAATTGCTTGCCGAACGGGGCGAAGCCGTGGTCGGAGCAGACAATCACCAAAGTGTCGTCCCCCGCTGCGGGCAGCACTCTGGCCAGCAGCTCGTCCATCTCCTCATATAGGTGGTGGATGAAGCCCGAGAAGCGCACATCACTCGCCGCGTGCATCGGATGCGAAGCGTCCATGTTGCGCCAGAGCATGTGCGTGTCCTGATCTGTGCTGGAGACGTAGAAAAAGAACAATCCGTCCCGGAACCGTTCCCACTCGTACTCGAACAGTCGAAGGCGGTCCTCCAGGATCAGTTCGGCCTGTCTGACGTAGCCCTCATCGTCCAAGATCCGATAGTCGAGCGCCTTGGTGTCCGCGGGCAGTCCCTTCGTCCAGAAGGGGCCGATCACTGACGCAATCTCGCCCCCGACCTCTTCCGGGTGCGCGATTGGCATTGCTTGACGGGATGGATCAATATTGATCGGGGTCACATAGAGCTGAACGTGAGGGTGGGCCTGCTTGAGGTAGAAGCGGCACACGCCTGGAACGGTCGCCAGCGCGGACGCCAGCGGGAAGCGCACTTCCGCCCAGTCGCTGTATTCGCCAACCTGCAGGAGTAGCCTCTGGCCCTCGATCTCGACTACAACCGCCTCGTGGACCGGATCGACCACGACTCGGAATGGGACCTTGGTCTCGGCCCGGTCGACCCTCAGTGAGTTCTCCGGCCCGGACAGTTCTGCATCGATGCTTCCGTCCCGCAAAGCCACATGGTGCACTAC